>CAYXYM010000201.1:0-22580 GCA_964469285.1 uncultured Gammaproteobacteria bacterium
GCTCGCACGCGGGCTGATCATCGTTGCCGCGCCGACGCTCGCACAGCGATTGCCACCGCCGACCTTCCTTGACGCCCACACCCTGTTGCTCGAACCCGGGCAGACGCTCGACGCGGTCGCAATGCGGGCACGGCTTGAAGCGGCAGGCTACGTAAACGTGCCACAAGTAAGCGAGCACGGCGAGTTCGCGGTGCGCGGCGCGCTGCTCGACGTGTTCCCGATGGGCGCGGCGGCGCCGTACCGTATCGATCTTTTTGACGACGAAATCGAATCGCTGCGCAGCTTCGACCCCGACACGCAGCGCTCGGCACAACGCATCGACCGCATCGAACTGCTGCCCGCGCGCGAGTTTCCGTTTGACGACGACGCGATTCGCGCGTTCCGACAACGCTGGCGCCGGACCTTCGAGGGCGACCCGCAGCAATCGCTCGTATACCGCGCCGTGTCTGACGGAAATACGCCAGGGGGCATCGAGTACTGGCTGCCATTGTTCTTCGAGACCACCGCGTCGCTGTTCGACTATTTACCCGCGACGTCGACGATTGCGGAGGTCGGCGCTGTCGGCGCCGCACTCGCGGCGTCTGCGCGGGAAACGGAAGATCGATACGAGCAGCTGCGCGGCGACCGCGAGCGACCATTACTGGCGCCCGACGCGATTCTCCTCACACCGGGCGAAGTCGAGGAACGCCGCAGCGGATTTGCGTGCATTGAGGTTCAGGCCTTCGAGCACGTCAACGACGGTCGCAATTTCGGCACCGCTCAACCCCCGCAGCTACTTATCGACGCACGCGCCGACGAGCCGACCGCAGCGCTGCGCGAGCACATCGCGTCTTTCCCCGGGCGTGTGCTGCTCGCTGCTGAATCGCCGGGCCGGCGCGAGATGCTGCTCGAAACGCTCGCTGCGCACGGGCAGCGGCCACGCGTGGTCGACGGCTGGCAGGCGTTCCGTGACGGGGACGACACGCTCGCAATTACGGTCGCGCCGCTCGAACACGGCCTGGTGCTGTCCGACCCACCGATCTCGCTGGTCGCCGAGGGCCAGCTGTACGGAGAGCGCGTGCGGCAGAAACGCCGGCAACGCGTCGTGCGCGACCCGGACGCCGTCATTCGGGACCTCACAGACCTGCGCCCGGGTGCGCCGGTCGTGCACAACGAGCACGGCGTCGGCCGCTATCTCGGCCTCCAAACGCTGACAGTCGACGGCATCGGAAATGAATTCCTGACGCTCGAATACGCGGGCGGCGACAAGCTGTACGTGCCGGTCGCCGCGCTCCACAAGGTCACACGCTACACTGGCGCCGCGCCGGATCAGGCGCCGCTGCACCGACTCGGCAGCGACCGCTGGCAGAAAGCGCGGCGCAAGGCCGCTGAAAAGCTGCGCGACGTCGCGGCCGAGCTGCTCGCGGTACAGGCAAAGCGCGCCGCAAAACGCGGCCACGCGTTTCGCATTGACCCGCACGAGTACGAGGCTTTCGCAGCCGGCTTCCCGTTCGACGCGACGCCCGACCAGCAGCAAGGCATCGACGCGGTCCTCACGGACCTCGCCGCCGCACAACCCATGGACCGCGTTGTGTGTGGCGACGTCGGCTTCGGCAAGACCGAAGTCGCATTACGGGCCGCGTTCATCGCCGTGCAGGACGGAAAGCAGGTCGCGGTGCTCGTACCGACGACGCTGCTTGCACAGCAACATTTGCAGACGTTCTCTGACCGGTTTGCCGACTGGCCGGTAAGAATTGAATTGCTGTCGCGCCTGCGCAGCTCGAAACAACAGACGCAAACGCTCGCCGACCTTAAGACCGGCAGGGTCGACATCCTGATCGGCACGCACGCGCTACTCGGCGACAAAGTGAAGTTCGACCGACTTGGCCTTGTCATCGTCGATGAGGAACATCGCTTTGGCGTACGGCATAAAGAGCAACTCAAGAAACTGCGCGCAGAAGTCGACTTGCTCACGCTGACCGCGACGCCGATTCCACGAACGCTAAACATGACGCTTGCGGGGCTGCGCGACCTGTCCATCATCGCAACGCCGCCGGAAGGCCGACTCACCATCAAGACCTTTGTGAGCGAATGGGAGGACACGCTGATCCGCGAGGCCTGCGTACGCGAAATCCGCCGCGGCGGGCAGATTTACTTCCTGCACAACGAAGTCGAAACGATTGAACGCGCGGCCGCAAATATCGCGACCCTTGTTCCGGCAGCGTCGGTACGCATCGCCCACGGTCAGATGCGCGAGCGGGAACTAGAGCAAGTGATGCTCGATTTCTATCACCGACGGTTCAATCTGCTCGTGTGTACGACGATCATCGAATCGGGCATCGACGTACCGAGCGCGAACACCATCGTAATCAATCGAGCGGACAAGCTCGGCCTTGCGCAATTGCACCAGCTGCGCGGACGCGTCGGCCGTTCACACCACCGCGCGTACGCTTACCTACTCACGCCAGAGCGCCGCGCGATGACCGCGGATGCCGCGAAGCGACTCGAAGCCATCGAATCGCTCGAGGACCTCGGCGCTGGCTTTACGCTCGCGACGCATGATCTCGAGATTCGCGGTGCGGGCGAGCTGCTCGGTTCCGAGCAGAGCGGGCAGATCGAGGAAATCGGTTTCACAATGTACAACGAGTTACTTGCGCGCGCGGTCAGCGCGCTGAAGCGCGGCGAACTCACCGACTCGGTTTCGCTGGACGACGACGAGACGGAGGTCGACCTGAAGCTGGCCGCGCTACTCCCCGACGACTACGTAGCGGACGTTGCGGCGCGACTGATTCTGTACAAGCGCGTCAGTTCCGCAGTCGACGACGATGCGCTGTATCAGCTACAGGTTGAACTCATCGACCGCTTCGGTCTGCTTCCAGAGCCCGCGAAGAACCTTTTCCGCGTCGCGGAGTTGCGCCTCGCTGCGCGCCGGCTCGGCATTCGACGGCTCGAGGCAGGCACCGGCGGCTGCCGCGTCGTGTTCGACGAAAAGCCGAAGGTGGACCCGATGCGGGTACTCGGGCTTGTGCAACAAAAGCCGCACGAATATCGGTTTGATGGCCAGCAATCGCTACGCTGTACCGCGCCGTTACTGACACCCGACGCACGCCTTCAGTACGCAACGGCGCTCGTCGCAATGCTCAGCGAGTCGCCGGCGTGAGGTATCATCGGCGCATGCGACTCGCTGCATTGCTCATCGTCCTCGCTGCGGTCTGGACCGCGCCTGCGACCGCGCAGGACTGGTACACGGTTGAAGTCATTGTGTTCGAGCACCGCGCGGACGCAAGCAGCCAAGGTGAAGTCTGGCCGCGCGACCCCGGTATGCCCACGCTTGACGGCGCGACGCCGGTGCTGCCGCCGACCGAGCCACGCACGTTGCGGCCCTTCGAGCAACTGCGCCCCGACGCGCTACGGATGGGCGGCGCGTGGCGCACGCTTGACGGATCGTCGCGCTACCAGCCGCTCGTACATGTCGGTTGGCGCCAACCGGGCCTGGGTCCCACCGAGCGCGTACCCGTGCGCATCGATTTGGCGAGCGGCGACTTGCGCTCGGCGGAGCCGTACGTCCCGCCGGCGCCGGAGGACGAGCCGCTCGATGATGAATCCACCGAGCAAATGCCGGACGAGACCGTTCACGCGGATCCGGCAATCACGAACCCGTGGTTCCTAGCCGAGCAGCTGCGTTCAGAATTCACCACGCAACCGGTTCCCGAACCACTGATCGGTACGGTGACGCTGTTGTTGCAGCGCTTTCTCCATGTGGGCGTCGACCTGTTGCTTACGACGCCTGTGCCCTTGCCGCCCGAAGCCGGCGACCAGGACTGGCTCAGCGCGCGCGAGGGCATCCTCGCCGACCTCACGTTTCAATTGATTGGCTACGACGAAGCACGTGCACGGCTCGAAGCATTGAATGCCAAGCCGCGTTTCGAGGCGTATCGACTCGTTGAGACCCGTCGCGTGCGTACGGAAGAACTGCACTACTTCGACCATCCGAAATTCGGCGTCATCGTAAGCGTGCGGCCAATCCCGCCCGAAGAGATCGAAGCGCTGCAGGAAGCGACCGACGCTTTGCAACCAGCCCCACCCGCGCCTGATCCCATCGAGCAGTAACCGGCCATCGCGGCGCAAAGGCGCCGCTCCCACATTTGACGGAGGCACGGCCTAAGCCGCGGCGATCAGGGTCACAGTGCTGGGAGGGTGTGCTCCAGCACCCGCAGCACCTGCGTGAGCGCGCCGCGCAGGTGTGCGTCGATTTCGGCATGGATGGGTTTTGCGCCCCGCCCCGCCGCGCGGTTCGACACCACCGCGAGCGTCGCATACGCAACGCCGAGTTCGCGCGCGAGCGCTGCTTCCGGCATGCCGGTCATGCCGACCATGTCCGCGCCATCGCGCTCCAGCCGGTTCACCTCTGCTGCGGTTTCAAGGCGCGGTCCCTGCACCGCCGCGTAGACACCGCCCTCGACGACCTTCACGCCCGCGGCGGTCGCGCCCGCGAGCAACGCTGCCCGCAATGGTGCGTCGTACGGTTCCGTGAAATCGATATGCGTGACCATCTCAAGGTCTTGCTCGAAAAACGTGCACGCGCGTCCCGTCGTGTAGTCGAGAATCTGCTCGGGTACGGCCAGCGAACCCGCAGGCAGGTCGTCGCGGATACCGCCGACCGAGCTGACCGCAATAATCGTGTTGACGCCAAGCGTGTTCAAGGCCCACAGGTTCGCGCGGTAGTTGACCTTGTGCGGCGGAATCGTCTGGCCGTAGCCGTGCCGCGCGAGGAACGTGACTTCGCGTCCGTACAGGCGCCCGTGCGTAAGTGGCCCGCTCGGCGTGCCGTACGGCGTATAGACGACTTCGCGTCGGATTTCCTCAAGCGTCGTCAGCGTACTGAGCCCGCTGCCGCCAATGATTGCGATTTTATCCATGTTGGTCTTCCAGTCCAGCCGCAAGTGCCCGGATGTCGGGCAAGTGTCGGTAGCGTTCACGATAGTCCATCCCGAAGCCGAACAGGTACTCGTCGCCCGCGTGCAACCCGGTGAAATCCGCGGACTGGCCCGCCGGTCGGCGCGGCGACTGTTTCTCGACGAGCACCGCGGTCAACACCTCGGCGGCGCCACGCTCGACACACCAGCGCGTGATTTCCGCGAGCGTGTCACCGTCGTCGAGGACATCGTCCACGATAAGCACCTGACGGTCCGCGAGTGGCAGCGCGGGTTCCCGTAGCCACGCGAGCTCGCCGCCGCTCGTCGCTCCGCGGTAGCGCGCGACCTGCACGTAGTCGAGTTGCAGCGAGAATGCGAGGCGCCGCAGTAACGCGGCGGTGAACGGCAACGCGCCAATCAGCACCGACAGCACGACGGGGTCGTGCCCCTCGCAGCGCGCATGTACAGCCCGCCCGACCTCATCGATCGCGCCGTCGATCGCGCGCGCGTCGAACACCACGCGGGAGGTCGTAAGTACCGGATTGTCCTGCCAGCTCACCGTGACGCCATCCGCGCCAGGCGTGCGGCGCGCGTTCGATCCGGCGCAATGCGCACCGACTCGATGATCTCTATGACACCCTCGCGGCTATTGCACACCGGCAACGCATCGCACCCCGCAGCGAGTGCAGCCGCCGCGCGGTCCGCGTACCCGCCGTAGCCGGCCGCACCGGCCATGCTGAGGTCGTCGCAGACAACGGCGCCATCGAACGCGAGCGTGCCGCGCAGAACGTCGTGAATCCAGCGGCGCGACAGGCTCGCGGGCAACGGATCGACTGCCGGGAACTGTACATGCGCCATCATCAGCGACTGGACGCCAGCTGCGATGGCCGCGCGGAACGGCACGAGGTCCTCTCGTGTCATCTCGTCGAGACTGCGTGAATCGACCGGCAGCTCGTGATGCGAGTCGCCCGCAACCCCGCCGTGACCTGGAAAGTGCTTGCCGCAGGCGGCCATACCGCCCGCACGCATGCCAGCAATCCACGCAACGCCGAGCGCTGCGACTTTCGCCGGATCCGCGCAGAACGCACGGTCGCCAATCACGCTGCCGAGGCCGCGGTCGAGGTCGAGCACCGGCGCGAAGCTGAAATCCACACCCTGCGCACGCAACTCCTGCGCGAGCGTCTGGCCTTGCGCGTGCGCGGCCGCCACATCGACGCAACTGGCGGCAGGCGGTAGGTCGGTGAAACCGGTGCGGAAGCGCTGCACGCGCCCGCCTTCGTGGTCGACCGTGACGAGCAGCGGCGTACGCGGGCGCAGCGCATGCAGCGCATGACACAGCGCGTTCAACTGATCCAGCGACTCGTAATTACGCGTGAACAGAATCACGCCGCCGACTGCTGGGTGCTCGAGCACCTCGCGGTCCTCCGGCGTGAGCGCCGTGCCTGCGAAGTCAACAATCAATGGACCTGACGCGATTTTCATCGGATGAACAGCGCGATGGATTCGACGTGTGCGGTGTGCGGGAACATATCGATGATGCCGGCACCCGCGAGCGTGTAACCGTGTTCATTGACGAGCACGCCGGCGTCGCGTGCGAGTGTGCCCGGGTGGCACGATACGTAGACGATGCGTTTGGGTCTCCAGCGCGGCACAAGGTCGATGATCTCGCGGGCGCCGGCGCGCGGCGGATCGAGCAACAGTCGGTCGTAACGCCGCGCCGCCCACGGTAACTTGCCAGGCGCTTCAAATAGATCCGCGGTATGGAATTCGACATTCAAGATGCCATTGTGCGCCGCATTGCCGGCGGCGCGTGCGACCAGCGCCGCGTCGCCCTCAATGCCCGTGACGTGGTCGGCGCGCCGCGCGAGCGGCAACGTGAAATTGCCGATGCCGCAGAACAGGTCAAGCGCGGTTTCGCCGGGGCCTGCGTCCAGTAATTCAACCGCACGCGCGACCATCTTCCGGTTCACTTCGCCGTTCACCTGTACGAAATCGGTCGCCTCGAAGCGAATTTCGACGTCGAAGTCGGGCAGCGCGTACACGAGTTGGGTGCCGGGCGGGTCCAACGGTTCGACGGAATCGTAACCCGCGGCTTGCAGATGAATTTCGACGTGATGCACAGCCGCGAACGCGCGCAGCGCAGCGCGGTCGGCGTCCCCGAGGGTCGATAAGTGACGGATGACGAGGACCGTGGCGTTGTCCGCAACTGCGACTTCGATTTGCGGAATGGTGTGCGCGGCCTGCAGCGCGCCGAGTGCTTCTGCCAGCGGCGCGATGAGGCGCCCCGCGGGCGGCGCGAGCACCTCGCACCCGGCGAGGTCGGCAACGAGGCCCCGGCCCTCGCGCTCGCGGAACCCGACGAGCATGCGCCCCTTCTTGTCCACGAATCGTGAGGAGAGGCGTGCGCGCCGTCGGTAGCCCCAAACCGGGCCGATGACCGGCTCGAACCACTCGGCGGGCACCACTCTGCCGATGCGCGAGAGGTTGTCGGCGAGCGCCTGTTGCTTCAGCGTGCGCTGCGTCGCGGCGTCCGCATGCTGCAGCGAACACCCGCCGCAGAGTCCGTAGTGTATGCAAGCGGGCAGCGTGCGCCCCGGTGCTGGCTCGATGATTTCCACCGTCGTCGCTTCGTCGAAGCCACGCCGCTTGGGCCGGCGCAGCGCGACAACGCGTTCCCCTGGTAGGGCACCGCTCACGAACACGACTTTGCCATCGACGTGCGCGATCCCGCGACCGTCATGGGCAGCCGACTCAATCGCGAGCGTCTCGCGAAGTGATTCCCGCTTGGTCCGACTCATGCGCCGTAGGCGACCGCGCTGAATCGATCGCGGTCCCACGCCGCCAGGAATTCGTCGAGGTGCGGTCGACCCGCCTCCTCGAGCGTGCGCGCGACGAGGTCGCACTCAGCCTGGAATCGTGTCCGGTCGAAGCGGCCGCGCAACAGCTCGAAACGCAGATACAAAAGCCATGTATTCAGCGCATCGGTCTCACAATAATCGCGGATTGCAGCGATTTCCCCCGCCTGGAACGCGTCCCAAACCTTGCTGCCGTCCATGCCGAGCTTGCCCGGCGCACCGACGAGCTGCGCGAGCTGGTCGAGCGGCGCGTTCGCGCGGGCCTGGAAACCGGACAACACGTCCATCAGGTCGATGTGCCGCCAGTGGAAACGCGACAGATAGTTGTTGAACTTGAATTCGCGGTCGTCGTCACCGGTATCCCAGTAGCGCGGCGCGGAGATACCGTGCAGGAGCGCGCGGTAATGCAGCACGGGCAGGTCGAATCCGCTGCCGTTCCACGACACGAGCGTCGGCGTGTAGCGGCTGATGCCTGCGAAGAAGCGCGAGACAATCTCCGCCTCACCGGCGCCGACCTCACCGAGCGTCCAGACCTGCAATTCATCGCCCCGCCGGAGCACACACGAAATCGCGACGACGCGCTGGAGGTGCAACCGCAGGAAATCGGTGCCGGCCTCCTGGCGACGCCGGTGGAACATGATGCGCGCGGTATCTGCATCATCGACGCCGTCGAGGCCCTCAAGGCGGCGGAATCCGTCCGTGTCGGGTACGGTCTCAATGTCGAACGCGAGTATGTCCATCGGCAGCCAAGTGTAACTTCTTTCGGTACCATGACCCCAGGAATCAGGGGGAGATATCCAATGCACCGCTTGTTGATTGGGCTGGCCGCGATGCTGCCGCTGTGCGCGGCCGCCGTGGCCGACGAAGGGACGCTGACGGAGGCGGAATGGCTCGATGAGCTACCAATCGTGCTCGCGGGGTCCCGCCTGGACCAGACCGTCGCGGATGCGCCGGTCGCAATTTCGGTCATTGACCGGGAAATGATCGAGGCGTCGGGGGCCCGCGAGATTCAGGAGTTGTTCCGCTTGGTGCCCGGCATGATTGTGGCGCACGACAACGGCCACCACGCCATTGTCAGTTATCACGCGCTGGCAGACACCTACTCGCGCCGGATGCTCGTGCTCGTCGACGGCCGGACCGCGTACTCGCCGGTCATCAGTAACGTGAATTGGACGATGCTGCCGCTGACCCTTGAGGACATCGAGCGCATCGAGGTCATCCGCGGACCGAACGCCGCAGCGTTCGGTGCGAATGCGTTGCTCGGTGTAATCAGCATCACGACGCGCCGACCACATCTCGCGCGCGGCCTCACAACGCGCACAACTTTCGGCAACAACGGCATCTATCGTCAGTCCGCAACGCTCGGCGGCGGCCGCGACAGCTTCGCTTGGCGCCTGACCACGCAGGCGCTCGGTGATCATGGCTATGACACCTCCGGCCGGGACGCCGCGACGGTGGACCAAGACGATAAGGATACAGTCTTGCTATCCGGTCGCGCCGACTGGCAATCCGCGAGCGGTGCACGCTGGGAACTGCATGCCGGTATGGCCGAAGGCCGGCGCGAGCATGGCGGCGTGAACAATCGGCTCCGACCGGAGCACGACATTTCGTCCAGCAACGGCTACGCGCAGCTGAATTGGCGCTCGGGCGACGATCCGACAGACCGCCACGCAGTACGCGGCTACTGGACGCTCGACAGCTGGGATCAGACCTACCTCACGGTGCCGATGGTCGAGGTCGGTGGACTTCAGGGCCTATGGGAACTGTCCGTGCGCGGCGAACGCTATGAGGTCGAATACCAACGCACGCTGCCCTTGCACAGAAATTGGCGCAGTGCGTGGGGCGTCGCAAGCCGCCTCGACCGTATGCAAGCGCCCGGTTACCTTGGGCGACCCGACACGCTCAGCAACACGCTGCACCGCGCGTTCACGCACCACGAACTCCGGTTCTCTCCAGCGTGGGTCGCGAACGTAGGCCTGATGCTTGAGCACGACCGCGCGACCGGCACCGAGCTATCACCGCGGGTCGCATTGAACTGGGGTTACTCGCCCGGACAGGTGCTGCGCGCGAGTTACAGCCGCGCAACCCGCACGCCGGCAATCGTCGAAGACAATGCAGATCACGAATTGAGATTTAGCGACTCGGTCGTCGACCAGCTGTTGCTGTCCACGGGCAACCTGCGCGCGGAGCGGATGCGCTCGCGCGAACTCGGCTGGATTTATAGCAGCGCGGTGCGGGACCTCACTATCGACGCACGCGTGTTTAACGACAAAATCGACCGCCTCATTACCTACTACTTCGAGCCGTATCCGGATCTGGACGGCATCGTGCAGGACTTCCGGAACTTCGACCAGATGACGCTGAAGGGCTTTGAGGTTCAGACGCGTTGGCGGCCGGTACCGTCGCTGCGGTTGATGGGGAATTATGCCTACACCGACATCTGGTCTACCGACACCGACGAACTCTATTCGGAGAGTGGACCGCGCAACATCGGTTCGATCTTCGCCGAGTACCGCTTCGGGAGCCGGACTTTTGGCAGTGCCACCTGGTACCGATTCGGTGCGATGCATGGCCTGAACACAGGTACCGAGGTGAATCGGCACGAGCGTGTGGACCTGAAAATCGCCCACGAGTTCGCACTCGGGGGCACAGCCGCCCGCCTATCGCTCACGGTGCAACAGCCAATCGGAGACCTGTCAGATTTCCGCACACGTAACGACTTCCGGCGGCGCGTATTCGCCGACTTGCGCATCCGGTTCTGACGAGGGTGAACACCCGGGCACTATTGGCGTTCGCGCTTATTGCGACAGCGATGGGCACCGAGTCGGCGCATGCCCGTCCGGCCGTGCATTTCGTTCTGTCCGAGCCGAACGGCGCCTATCGCGAAGTTTTTGTCGCTGCGCGCGACGCGCTTGGAGACGAAGCGACCGTGAGCGTCGGCGCACTTGACGGTGAAGTGCCCGATGCCGTGACCGCCATCGTCGCTGTCGGTACTGCGGCCGCGACAGAATGGGCGGGATCCGACGATCCTCGCGCCGTGTTCGCAACGCTGGTGCCGTCGGCTGGCTGGGAGACCCTGGTACGCGGCGACCCTGCACGCCGCAGTGCGCTGTTTTTGGACCAGCCGCTCGCACGACAGCTCGCGCTCGTGCGCGTGTTGCTGCCGCCGCTACGCGAACTTGGCGTGGTCTATGGCCCCGCCTCGGTCACGCGGCGCCGTGAAGTCCTGGATGCGGCTGAGCGCTTTCACCTATTCATCAACGCCCACCATGCCGCGTCAAGCGCTGAAATCGACGACGCATTCCTGACGGTGCTCCGCCGCAGCGAAGCGCTTCTCGCATTGCCGGACTCTGCCGTGTTTACGCGCTTCAACGTCCAGTCGCTGCTCCTGACAAGTTTCCGGCTGCGTCGACCGGTCATCGGTTTCTCCGAATCGTGGGTCCGAGCCGGCGCGCTTGCCGCGGTCCACACGACACCATCGCAACTCGGCACGGAACTCGGAGAATCCATTGCCGCATGGCTGCCCGACCGCGGCGCACTACCGGCATCCGGCACGCCGACACGGTACACGCTCTCGGTGAACCGGCAGGTCGCGTTCTCGCTCGGCCTAAACCTCCCACCGGACGCGGTCCTGCAGCAACGATTGCGCGCGCTGCTGGAGGCAGCACCATGAAACGCGGCGGGATCCATCGCCAACTGCTCATCGCGGGCGTAATCCCCGCGGTGATGGTGACGATTGTCGTGTCGAGCTGGCTCGTCGCCATGCGCGTAGCCGACCTGCGCGAGCATCAGCGACGTTTGGGCCAGGCCGTCGCGAGCCAGCTCGCCCCTGCCGCGGAATACGGCGTGTTCTCAGGGAACACGCAGGTCCTACAGCGGCTCGCCGACGCCGCATTGATTGAAGCCGACTTGCGCGCGGTGACAATCCGCGACCGCAACGGAATGGTGCTCGCCGCTGCTGGCAAGGCAGCGGCGCCCGGCGGCGACAGCTCCCCCGTCGCCGCCTGGCTGGCGTCGCACCTTATTGAACCCGGCGCGACGTCTGTGTTCCGCGCGCCGGTCGTACAGCCGACAACGGATCTCGGAGAATTTGACCTCCCCGATGAGAACTACAGAATCTCCGAAATTGGCTCTGTCGATATCGAAATCGCGCTGCTCCCCGCGTTCGCGCGGCAGCTTGACGTCATACTAACCGGCGTCGGTCTCGCGCTCGTCGGGCTGCTCGCGAGCCTGCTCCTCGCACGGCGTCTCGGCGAACGAATCGGCGAGCCGGTCCGGCGTCTCGCGAGCGCGATGCGCCGCGTACAGGACGGCGACCTCAGCATTCGCGTCGAGGAAGTGTCGTTGAACGAACTCGGGCTGCTGGAATCCGGCTTGAACCGGATGGCCGACGAAGTCCAGCGCACACAGCGCACGCTCGAGGAACAAATCGAGCGTGCGACTTCAGACTTGCAACAAACGATTGCCGCGCTTGAAATCAGCAATGTCGAACTCGACCTCGCACGCAAGCGCGCGCTTGAGGCGAGCCACGTGAAAAGCGAGTTCCTCGCAGCGATGAGCCACGAAATCCGTACGCCGATGAGCGGCATCATCGGCTTTACGAACCTGCTGCGCCGCACCGCGCTCGATCCGGCGCAGCAGGACCATGTGTTGACCATCCAGAACTCCGCCGAAACGCTGATGCGAATCTTGAACGACGTACTGGATCTTTCGCGCATCGAAGCAGGCAAAATGGCGCTGACCGACGCGCCGTTCAACCTACGCGAGTGTATTGACGACGTACTGTCGCTGCTCGCGCCGCTCGCGTACGCCAAGGGCCTCGACCTCCGGCGCGGCGTATCCCGCGACGTGCCAGCAATGCTGCGCGGCGACGCGGCGCGAATCCAACAGGTGCTCACGAACCTCGTCGGCAACGCGATCAAGTACACACCGGACGGCAGCGTTACGGTCGAAGTGACGCTGAACCCTCATCCACTGTCTGGACGCATCGCGATTGAAGTGGCTGTCACCGATACTGGCATCGGCATCGCCCTACCCGTGCAACGTCAGCTATTTCAAGCGTTCGCACAGGCATCGCCATCGACCGCCGATTACCCGGGCACTGGCCTCGGCCTCGTCATCACGAACAAGCTCGTCGAGGCAATGGGTGGTGAAATCTCCCTCGAATCAGAATCCGGCAGAGGCAGCCGCTTTGGTGTGGTCCTGCATCTGCGCGAAGCGGACCACGCCTCGCCCACTCAGCGCTGGCGTGGCCGACGCGTTCTCATCTGCGACGCGGACCCGCTGACGCGGGACCACCTCGCGCAGTTGATCGAATTGCACGGCGCCACCGTCGACGCAATCCCTATGCCGCCGGACCGAGTAACGCAAGATGCGTTGGTGTTCAGTGCCGCGCAAGCGACGCCGGAATGGCAGCGTGCAGTCGTCGACGCGTGCGGCGGTCGCACACCCGTGGTGCTTACTGGCACGCACGACCCACTGGATATGCATGCCGTCTGTCTACCGCGGTGTGGAACTGTGGCGGCGCTCTACCGCGCTGTCGATGCGCGCCTCGGCGCGACTGACACCGAAGTCCCTGAACCACATCCGTCGCTCGACGAACTGCGCTTGCTCGTTGTCGATGACAACCGCATCAACCGCGTACTGCTTGTGCAACAACTCGAAGCGCTCGGCGCGGCGCGGGTCGACCAGTGCGCGACCGGCGAGGAAGCACTCACATGCGCAGCGGCCATGCGCTACGACGCCATGTTGCTCGACCTGCAGATGCCGGGCATCGGTGGACTCGAAACCGCGCGACGCCTGCATGCGGTCGCGCCCGGAACGCTCGTTATCGCGGTCACTGCAAACGCACTCGCAGCACGCGATCCTGCACCGCGCGCCGCCGGAATTTCCGAAGTGCTCGTCAAGCCCATCGATGAGCATCAACTCGCAGCGCTGCTCATCGATGGGCGCGCACGACTCAGCGCAGCGCGTGCGACGCTCGCCCGGTTGACCCCGAGCGTACGCGGGATCTTCCGCGAAGATTTCCCGGCACAAGTCGCTGCATTCCGACACGCAGTCGCAATCGGCAACGACGACGCGATTGGCGCCGCGGTCCACGATCTGGCCGGGACAGCCGGCGCGTGCCATTTGTATGCGTTGACGGACGCGCTCGCCGCGATGCGCTTCGGTCCGGGACCGGATGCCATCACGCGTGTAACCTGTGAGACGACGGCATTGGAAAGCGCAATCATGGAGAACGTGGATGGATAAGAAATATTGGCTGATTGCAATCGCGATCGTCGTCGGCGCGCTCGCGATGCTCGCGTACCAACCCGCCGCCAAGCACGAGCGCGTGCCCGGCGAGCCGGCGACGCCCGGCATCGTCGACCTGCCGGCGGTCGACGCGCCCGCAGTTGCGACCGTCGAGCTCCAGGGGCGGAACGCCGGAGAATCGGCCACTGCATTGACGACGCGGTTCGAGCGCGAGCACCACGACGCAGCGTGGGCCGAGCGCGCGACCGCTGAAATCGAACGTAGTCTGCAGGCGGTGGTGAACGAGGACGCGACTATCGCACAGCTCATGTGCCGCT
The DNA here is from genome assembly GCA_964469285.1 of uncultured Gammaproteobacteria bacterium. Classification (GTDB taxonomy): domain Bacteria; phylum Pseudomonadota; class Gammaproteobacteria; order Natronospirales; family JAIVGZ01; genus JAIVGZ01. The sequence continues at coordinate 14,323 of CAYXYM010000201.1, forward strand.
CAACCGTGTGCCGCATTGAACTAAGCGCACCGACCGCCGCTGCGCGGCCCGACCTGGTCGCGGCGGCGACCGCTGCGTTACAGCGCGACGGTCACGAGACTTTGCTGGAACGCGCGGACGACACGACCGCGACACTCGTCATCGGTGTTCGAACACCGCAAACGCCGTAACGATGGCTTCTTCGTCGGCGATGGACACGAATCCGTCGCCGGCGCCCAATCGCGCGGCGACGACCACCGCAGCGGGCTCGAGTGCGACTTGCGGCTTACCCCAGGCGTCGGAGACGATTCCGAGCAGTCGTGGGCTGATGCCGTGCGCAAAACCGGTGCCGAGCGCCTTGGCCATTGCTTCTTTTGCAGCAAAGCGCCGCGCGAGGAAGCGGACCGGATCACGCGCGTCGGCGAACAGCGCGAGTTCTTGAGGCGTAAGAATCCGCTCTGCGAATCGACGGTCGAATCGCTGCCAGGCCGCGGCGATGCGCGAGACCATGACGACGTCGGTGCCGACGCCGAAAATCACGCGCCCCGCCCTGCCGCGATTGCGCGCTGCATGCGGGTAACCGCAGCGGCGAGGCCGATGAACACCGCGTCCGCGACGATCGCGTGGCCGATATTCAACTCGATGATTTCAGGAATCGCCGCGACCGGTCCTACGTTCTCGTTGGTGAGCCCATGCCCGGCATGCACCTCAAGCCCAAGGTCCTGCGCATAGCGCGCGGCGTCTATGAGACGCGCGAGCTGCGCACCATCATCGACGGCATCCGCGTAACGACCGGTATGCAGCTCAACCACCGGCGCACCTGCCGCGCGGGTGGCGTCGAGTTGCGCACGGTCGGGGTCGACGAATAGAGCGACGCGGATGCCAGCGTCGGTGAGCAACTCGCACGCCGCCGTGATCCGCGCTTGCGTGCCCGCAACGTCGAGACCGCCCTCCGTCGTGAGCTCCTCTCGTCGCTCGGGCACCAAGCAACAATCCGCGGGCCGCGTACGAATCGCGAACTCGATCATGTCGTCCGTCACGGCGAGTTCGAGGGTCAGGCGGGTGCGCAGTCGCTCGACCAGCACGACGACGTCGCGCTCCTGGATGTGGCGCCGATCCTCGCGCAGGTGAACGGTAATGCTGTCGGCGCCGGCCGCTTCTGCGACAAGCGCCGCGGCGACGGGGTCCGGATACGGTGTGCGACGCGCCTGACGCAGCGTCGCCACATGGTCCACATTGACACCCAGTCTGATCGGCTCCATTGCACCAATGCTAACCGAAGTCACGATCTGTGTTTCCGCCATTCTTTAAGCAAACTGCGCGTTTCAAGCGGCCGTTCCCCGAGGTGCGGTGCGAGCGCGGCGCGCAGCACGCGACGCGCATCGCCCATCACGAGTGGGTCGGCGAAGTCCTCACGGGCAAGCGCAAGAAGCGCATCACCCGCGACCTCGAGGTCACCCGGGGTGGTTGCGAGAACGCCGCGGTCGGCGGTGAAACCATATCGACGGGCTGGGTCGACCGGCGCGCCGTCATCTGCGGCGAAATCGTACGCCGCACCCCACCCGAGCGCGTCGAGCAGACGCTTCTCGAACAGCCGTAGCGCGACCGCGCCGCCGGCCCCCGAGAGCGCGGCGAGCGTATCGCCGTAAATCTGAAAAATCGCGGGTTGCGGGTCGCTGCGCTGCAGCACGCGCAGGAGCACCTCGTTCATGTAGAGCGCGGAGAGCAGCGCCTCATCGCGCAGTGGCACCGCGGGGGCGGCGGGTTCGCAGCCTGCAATCGTGCCGAGCTCACCGCGGCCGGACCAAGACAACAGCAACGGCTGCAGCGGTTGTAACAGGCCACGCCACCGACCACGCCCACCGCGAACACCGCGTGCGACGAGTCCAACCCGCCCGCACTCCTCGCTCAGCGCTTCGACGAGCAGACTCGTATCACGGTACGGCCTCGTATGCAGCACCCACGCCGGTGCCAGCGTGACGCGACCGCTCATTCGTAACCGAAGCGGTGCAACGCGTTCTCGTCGTCGGCCCAGCCTTCGCGCACCTTGACCCATAGTTTCAAGGTCACGGGGCGGTCGAGCATACGAATGAGTTCTTGGCGCGCGGCAGATCCGACGTCGCGCAGCATCGTGCCGCCCTTGCCGATTACGATGCCCTTGTGGCTGTCGCGGCTGACCCAAATAATCGCACCGATATCGGTGCGCGCGTTGCCCTCGTCGTATCGCTCGATTTCGACCGTGATGCCGTAAGGAATTTCATCGCGTAGGCGTGTCATCAGCTTTTCGCGCACGAGTTCCGCCGCGATGAACCGCATGCTTTTGTTCGTGACCTGATCCTCGGGATACAGCGGCTCGCCGACAGGCATGCGCGCAATCAACTCCTGCGCCAATAAGTCACATCCCTCGCCGGTTTCCGCCGAGACCGGCAGGATGAACGCGAATTCGCCGCGCTGACGCAATGCGTCGATGAATGGCAGCAGCTGAACCTTCTCCCGCACACGGTCGACCTTGTTGACGACGAGGCCGACGGGCGCCGCGGCGGTCGCGACACGCACGAGCACCGCCTCATCCTCCTCGGTCAGCTTGCGCGCCTCGACCACGACGACGATGACGTCTGCGTCCGCAAGCGCGCCGGCCGCAGCCCGGTTCATGTAGCGATTGATTGCCTGCTTGCCACCCTGGTGAAGACCCGGCGTATCGATGAACACAACCTGTGCGCCGGCGACCGACAGCACACCGTTCACTGTGTGGCGGGTCGTCTGCGGCCGCGGTGTCACGATAGAGATTTTTTGCCCGACCAAACGGTTCAGCAGCGTCGACTTGCCAACATTCGGCCTGCCGACGAGCGCCACCATTCCACACCGCGATTCCTTTTGGTCAACCACCCTCACCCTCCAGTGCCGCCAACACCTTCTCCGCCGCCGCCTGCTCGGCCGCACGCCGGCTGTGCGCCTCCCCCTCGCGCGTGACCGCAGGGTCCGCGCACACGCAGTTCACGCGAAACGTGCGCCGATGCGCTTCGCCCGACTCGTCAATCACGGTATACACGGGCAATGGCAGCCCACGCGCCTGCAGCAATTCCTGCAAGCGTGTCTTTGGGTCCTTCAGGCTCGCGGGGTCCGGCGGCGCATCGAGTCGGTTCGCGAACACGTGCAACACGGAATCGCGCGCCGCCGCGAACCCGGCATCGAGGTATACCGCCCCAATCAGCGCCTCGACCGCGTCGCCGAGCGTCGAATCACGCCGGTGGCCACCGCTCTTCAGTTCGCCGCCGCCGAGGATGAGCAATTCGCCGACGTCGAGCTCGCGAGCGACTTCCGCGAGCGACGCGCCACACACCAGCGCAGCACGCATGCGGCTCAAGTCACCTTCGGGAAGTGTGTCGTGGCGACGGTACAGCGCGTCGGCAATGACGAGTGCGAGCACCGCGTCGCCGAGAAATTCAAGTCGCTCGTTATGTTGGCCGCGCGCGCTGCGGTGCGTGAGCGCGTCAGTGAGCAGGGTCGGGTCGCTGAACCGGTGGCCAAGGCGATCGCAGAGCGCGTCGCGGCCTTTGCTCAACGCGGACCGCCCCCAACCATACGGTCGAAGACGATGACCGCATCGACGTTACCCATCATTGACACCCGGAATTCATACATTACGTGGATAGTCAGCACGCCATCCTGACGCTTGATGATCAGGTCCCTCGGGCTCACGCTCTCGACGTCGTTTACGTTAAATCGCTTGGATAGGTCGCTGCGAATCTGTGCCGCCGTCGTTTCCGGGGTCGCTTGGCCGTGCACGGACTCCACCGATTGCAGGATCGTGTAGAACTCCATGTACCCCGGAATCAGCCGGAGCGCGATCAGCGTCAGGAACCCGATCAAGACCAACAACACCAACCAACCAATCATCGTCATGCCTTGTTGCGTGTGGCGCATCGCCATAGTCTCTCTCCGAATCAATGAATCACGGTGCCGAATCGGCTCCACAATGGGCCCTCACCGGGCACCCAGCTCATCCACACGACGACTGCCCGGCCCACAAGGTTGCGTTCTGGCACGGTGCCCCACTCGCGGCTGTCGTTGCTGTTGTCGCGGTTGTCGCCCATGACGAAGTATTCACCCGCAGGAACGGAAAACTCAAGCGGCTCGGTTTCACGGCCCGGCATTACGAGGACCTGGTGGCCGTCGCCCGCCAGCGCCTCCGTACGAACCTGGATTGCGTGCACGGGGTACGCGCCGTAAGGCCCGGTAAACACCTGTGGCACCGCCTCACCGTTAATGAACAGCTGCTTGTCGCGGTATACGACCCGGTCGCCGGGTAACCCGACAACGCGCTTGATGAAATCCACGCTCGGATCCTGCGGGTAGCGAAACACGACAACGTCCCCGCGCTGCGGTTCGCCGAGGTCAAGGATCTTGGTATCCACCACCGGCAAGCGCAATCCGTACGCGAACTTGTTCACGAGAATGAAGTCGCCGACCAGAAGCGTCGGCAACATTGAGCCGGACGGAATCCTGAATGGCTCGCCGAGAAACGAGCGCAGGACCAACACGATCACAATCAATGGGAAGAACGAGCGCGCATAGTCGACAATGACCGGCTCACTCACCGAGTCACCGACGGTGGCTTCCCTGCGTCGTGGCGCAAAGAATGCCGCGTCGACGGCCCAAATCAAGCCGGTAATGAGCGCGCCAAGCACCAGCGCGGCCGCGAAGTCAAAATGCATGTGCGATCTCCGTCACTTCTTGTCGACCTGCAGGACGGCGAGGAACGCCTCCTGCGGAATCTCAACGTTACCGACTTGTTTCATGCGGCGTTTGCCGGCCTTCTGCTTCTCCAGCAGCTTGCGCTTGCGGCTGGCGTCGCCACCATAACATTTTGCAGTCACGTTCTTGCGCAGTGCCTTCACGGAGCTGCGCGCAATCACGTGCGACCCGATAGCCGCCTGAATGGCGATTTCAAACATCTGTCGTGGAATCAGCTCCCGCATGCGCTCGACCAGGTCCCGGCCACGCGACTGCGCAGCGTCCCGGTGGATGATGACCGATAACGCGTCGACCCGCTCGCCGTTGATCAGTACATCGAGCCGGACCAGCGGCGCGGCCTGAAAACGGTCGAAATGATAGTCGAATGACGCATACCCGCGGCTGCATGACTTCAGCTTATCGAAGAAATCGAGCACGACCTCGCTGAGCGGCAACTCCCAGCTCATCGAGACCTGTTTGCCAAGGAATTGCATCCGCTTCTGCGCACCGCGCTTGTCAATGCACAGCGTGATGACTGCGCCGAGATGTTCCTGCGGGACGAGCACGTTCGCGATGATAATCGGCTCGCGGATTTCTCTTATAAAATTGACCGCAGGCAGTCGCGCCGGATTATCGACGGACAACAGCGAGCCATCCGTGTGCTCGACTTCGTAGATCACGGTCGGCGCGGTAGTAATGAGTTCGAGATCGTACTCGCGCTCGAGCCGTTCCTGCACGATTTCCATGTGCAGCATGCCGAGGAACCCGCATCGAAAGCCGAACCCAAGCGCGGTCGAATTTTCTGGCTCGTAGTGCAGCGCCGCATCGTTCAACTTCAACTTCTGCAGTGCTTCTCGGAAGTCCTCGTACGCTTCCGACGAAATCGGGAACAAGCCCGCGAACACGCGAGGCTGAACTTGCTTGAACCCTGGCAGTGGCGCGGTGCACTGACGGTTCTCGAGCGTGAGCGTGTCGCCGACCGGCGCGCCGTCTATTTCCTTGATGCCCGCGATCACGAAGCCGACTTCGCCGGCCGTCAATTGATCCCGGTCGGTGCGCTTCGGCGTGAAAATACCCACTTTATCGACTTGGTGGCTACGCCCCGTCGACCAGACGCGCATTTTGTCGCGCGGCTTCAGCGTGCCCTGCATTACGCGCACGAGCGAAATCACGCCGACGTACGGGTCGAACCACGAGTCGATAATCAGGGCCTGCAGCGGCGCGTCGCGGTCGCCGCGCGGCGCCGGGATGCGGGTAATGAGGCGCTCGATAACGTCAACCACACCGTCGCCGGACTTCGCGCTGCACCGGACGGCGTCCTGCGCGCCGATGCCGATGATTTCCTCGATTTCGTGCGCGACGGCCTCGGGGTCGGCCTGCGGCAGATCCATCTTGTTGAGCACCGGGACGACTTCGAGTCCCTCGTCGATCGCGGTGTAGCAATTCGCGACGCTTTGCGCTTCGACACCCTGAGCGGCATCAACGACGAGCAACGCGCCCTCACACGCTGCGAGTGAACGCGACACTTCGTACGAGAAGTCGACGTGGCCCGGGGTGTCGATGAAATTCAATTGATAGTCGTTGCCGTCCGTGGCTGTGTACACGAGCGACACGCTCTGCGCCTTGATGGTGATACCGCGTTCGCGCTCGATATCCATCGAGTCGAGCACCTGCTCCGCCATCTCACGCAGCTCTAGCCCACCGCACATTTGGATGAAGCGGTCGGCAAGCGTTGATTTCCCGTGGTCAATGTGGGCGATAATCGAGAAGTTGCGTATACGGTCGAGCGGGAAACTCATCGGGGTTCCAGGTGGCGGCGCAGCGCGTCCGCATCAAAAAAATAGTGACAAATCTCAGTACCGTCGGCCGCGGTGAGTACCGGTACGCGCGTGCCATATCGCCGCGCGAGGTCGGCGTCACCGTCGACGTCGACCTCGGTGACGGACACAGGCCATTCAGCGAGTGCATCGCGAAGGTCGGCGCACAGGTGGCAGTCCCTGCGCCCGTAAAGCACGACACTCGCCGTCACTCGTTGGCCTCGACCCTGAACGCGAGGAACAGCGGTGACCGCCCACGCTGGACAAGCGCAGCGACCGCGTTGCCGACGGGCAGGCCGCGGACAAGATCGTCGAAATGTGCCACATCGCGGATGCGAATCTCATCGATTCTTAGCAACACGTCGCCGACGCGGAGGCCCGCACGGCGTGCGGCACCCGCACCGACTTCCATGACCAGTACTCCGTATTCGGGCAATTCATGCGAGCGCCGCTGCTCGTCGGTCAGTGGCGCGACGAGCGCACCTATGCGGTTGCCGCCCGCACGCTCTGGCGCCGGAATTGTCGCGAGCGACCCCTCACGCGGTAATTCGCCGACCGCGACATCCATTATCCGGCTGCGCCCATCCCGCATCACGCGGACCGGCACCGAGCGGTTCGCCGGTGCACCGCCAACCAATTGCGGAAGCATCGACGAGCGCTCGACCGGGCGGCCGTCAAATTCTAGGATGACGTCGCGAGGCAGCAACCGCGCCCGTTCAGCAGGACTATCTTTGAGGACCTGCGTAATCAGCGCGCCCTCGGGCCGCGCCAGCCCAAGGGTCTCGGCGAGCTCGCGGTTTACATCCTGCACAGTGACACCGAGCCAACCGCGGCTCACACGACCGTGCTCGCGCAACTGCGCGACGACGTCGAGCGCGACCTCAACCGGTATTGCGAACGAGACACCTTGAAAGCCGCCGGTCCGCGAGTAAATCTGCGAATTGATGCCGACCACCTCGCCCGCGAGGTTGAACAGCGGGCCACCGGAGTTACCGGGATTGATTGCGACGTCCGTCTGCAGGAACGGCACGAACCGTTCGCTGCTCAAGGAACGGCCTTTCGCGGAGACGATGCCGGCCGTCACCGAATGCTCGAAGCCGAAAGGTGAACCGATCGCGACCACCCACTCGCCGACACGCAGGCGCTCGGAGGTTCCGAGACGCGCGACCGGCACCCCTTTGGCGTCGACCTTCAACAGCGCAAGGTCGCTGTCCTCGTCATACCCGACGAGCTCCGCCACGAACTGGCGCCGATCCGACAGCGTGACCACGATCTCGCCACCCGCGTGAACAACATGGTAGTTCGTGAGGACGTAGCCATCATCAGAGATAAAGAACCCGGAGCCCATGGACGGGTCGTCGAACGGTTGCGGAAACCCGCGAAACAATTCGTCGAGCGGCGTCGAGCTGCCCGGCGGGCGCGTCGCGGCGATGTTCACGACAGCCGCGGAGGCCTCCTCGACGAGCGCCACAAAATCCGGGCCAGGCTGTGCCACCGTTGCCGGCGCGAACGCAAGGCACAAGACCATCAGAATTGGCACGAACTTCATCGGATTTCCTCGGGGGCGCGCCGCAGCACTGCGGGCTGAAACCATCGCTGGACGGGGATTTTACGCGAAAAAGACCGCACCCACAGGAAGCCTGCCGCCAGCCCGATTACGAGGCCGCCGAAGGCGCCCGCGTCGCTGCCGAACACGGCTTCACCCACGAGGGCGCCCGCGACCAGGGC
>CAYXYM010000202.1:0-9167 GCA_964469285.1 uncultured Gammaproteobacteria bacterium
GCTCGAGCGCCGCTTCCAGAAGGTGCTCGTCGATGAGCCGAGCGTCGAGGACACGATCGCGATCTTGCGCGGACTCAAGGAGCGCTACGAAGTTCACCACGGCGTAGACATCACGGACCCTGCGATCGTCGCTGCGGCGACATTGTCGCACCGTTACATCAGCGACCGGCAGCTACCGGACAAGGCAATCGATCTCATCGATGAGGCCGCGAGCCGGATCAGGATGGAGATCGACTCGAAGCCCGAGGAGATGGATCGCCTTGATCGACGCATGATTCAATTGAAAATCGAGCGCGAGGCGCTGAAAAAGGAAACGGACGAGTCCTCCAGGAAACGGCTCGCGCAGCTCGAGGATGATCTTTCGCGGCTCGAACGCGAAGCCGCCGACCTCGACGAAATTTGGAAAGCGGAGAAGGCCGCGGTGCAGGGCGCCACGCATATCAAAGAAGCGCTTGAGCGTGCTCGACTCGAACTTGAGACCGCGCACCGCGGCGGAGACCTCGCGCGTGCGTCGGAATTACAGTATGGCCGGATCCCCGAACTCGAAAAGCAGCTGCAGAGCGCCGGCGACGCGCAGACGCTCGAGCTCAAGTTACTGCGTAACCGCGTGACCGACGAGGAGATCGCGGCGGTTGTGTCGAAGTGGACCGGCATCCCGGTGTCACGGATGCTCGAGGGTGAGCGCGAGAAGCTACTACGCATGGAGGAAGCGCTGGCGACACGCGTGATCGGCCAGACCGAGGCGGTGCACGCCGTCTCGAACGCAATTCGCCGCGCGCGCGCAGGATTGTCTGATCCACGCCGGCCGACGGGCTCGTTCATGTTCCTCGGGCCGACCGGTGTCGGCAAGACGGAACTCACGAAGGCGCTCGCTGATTTCCTGTTCGATTCCGACGACGCGTTACTGCGCGTCGACATGAGTGAATTCATGGAGAAGCACTCGGTCGCGCGGCTCATCGGCGCGCCGCCGGGCTATGTCGGTTACGACGAGGGTGGCTATCTGACCGAGGCGGTTCGTCGTCGGCCCTATTCGGTGATTCTGCTCGATGAGATCGAGAAAGCGCATCCGGACGTCTTCAACGTGCTGCTACAGGTGCTAGACGATGGCCGGCTCACCGATGGGCAGGGCCGCACGGTCGATTTCCGCAATACCATTGTGGTAATGACGTCCAACCTCGGCTCGCAGGTAATCCAGGACCTCGCCGGCGAAGACAACTACGCGAAAATGAAGGACGCGGTGACCGAAATCGTCGGGCAACATTTCCGTCCTGAGTTTTTGAACCGCGTCGATGACATCGTGGTATTCCATCCGCTCGACCAGGCGCAAATCCGGCGCATCGCGGACATCCAGCTCGAGTTCCTGCGCAAACGGCTCGGCGAGCGTGATATCGCACTGGTGGTCACCGACGCAGCACTCGACCGCTTGGGCAAGGCGGGCTTCGACCCGGTCTACGGCGCCCGACCGCTGAAGCGGGCGATCCAGCAACAGGTCGAGAACCCGCTCGCGCAACGCATCCTTGAGGGCGAGTTCGGGCCCGGCGACAAAATTCTGGTCGACGCGCACGATTTGGGATTGTCATTCTCGAAGTAGCAGGGTAGGTTCGACCCATGGCGCACCCTCTGATACCGCTTATCTTCGCTTGCGCTCTTTTGATCGCGAGTTCTTGTTCGGCCAACGCCGTCCAAAAATCTCAGCATCACGACTTCCGCGTGGTGACGGTCGTGGATGGTCTTGAGCATCCGTGGAGCCTGGCTTTTCTGCCGGACGGTGGAATGTTAGTCACCGAGCGGACGGGAAACTTACGCGTGATCCGTGGCGGAAGCCTCCTATCCGAGCCGGTGAAGGGGGTTCCACGCGTCGTTGCCGAAAATCAGGGCGGTTTGCTCGACGTCGTGCTGCACCCGGACTTCGACGAGAATCGATTCGTTTATCTCACTTACGCGACACCCTGCGAAGGTGGGGCGACGACAGCGGTCGGGCGCGGCGTCTGGGACGACGGATCGCTTAGAGATTTCGTAGAGATTTTCCGCGCCGACGCTTGCGCCACCGGCGGCCGACACCATGGCTCCAGAATGGTGTTCGATCGTGGAGGTTTCTTGTTCGTAACCGTCGGCGAGCGCGGGCGACCGGAGTGGGCGCAGGACAACACCAATAATGCCGGCGTTACACTTCGCCTCAATGCCGACGGAAGTATTCCCCACGAGAACCCGTTCGTCGGTACTGAGGGTCACGACGCGAACTGGACTTGGGGAAATCGGAACGCGCAGGGAATGGCGGTCCACCCGGAGACCGGTGAAATTTGGCAACACGAACATGGGCCCCGTGGCGGCGATGAAATCAATGTGGTGAAGAAAGGGGCGAACTATGGTTGGCCCCAGGTCACTTTCGGTCGCGAATACAGCGGCGCGTCGATCACGAATGTTCGCGAACGTGACGATGTCGAATCTCCGTTGAAGCAGTGGACTCCGTCGATTGCGCCGAGTGGAATGGCAATCTACGGCGGTGAGGCGTTTCCGAATTGGCGGAACGATGTGCTGGTTGGCGCGCTTTCACATCAGCATCTCGCGCGAATCCGATTCGACGGCGAACGGGAAATCGAGCATGAGAAGTTGCTTGACGGCGTAGGACGAATTCGTGACGTGCGCGTCGGTCCGGATGGCGCGGTGTATTGCTTGGTAGACGCTTCGAACGGACGCCTGATTCGGATTGAGCCCGTCGCTCGGTGAGCATCACTTCGGGCGTCATTCCGACGCGCGACGCTGTGTGGTTGCTCGTTGTGACGGCGGTCGCGTTTTGTCTGTTGACGATGGTGGTCGTTGTCGCTTGGCTCGCCGTAGTTCCACCGTCAGGAAAAGCGGTGCCGTCGGTGATTGGAGGATTCATCCAGTCGCCGGAGCTGGTCGGCGACGCGATTCGGTATCTCGGCGCGGCGTTCCTGTTGCACATCGCGCTCGCAGTCGTGTGGGCCGTGGTCTGGGCGCCGTTCCATCTCGCAAAACACGGGCGCAAGCACGTATTTCTCGGTTTCATGCCGGTCCTCCTTTGCGTTGTGGCGCTGAACGCAAGCGCATTCCCGCGATCGATGTTCACGCCCGACATGGCTCAAGGTTACATCGACCTTGTTGCTGTCCTCACGTGCGCATATGTCGCGATCGTGGTGTGCGCGTCAGCATGGAAGTCGAGCTTGACGCGGGGCGCGGTTCTTGTCGTTGCAATCGGCATCATTGGAACCGCATGGAACGGGTTCGTACAGCAGCCGTCTGATAGTGAACGCGCTGCGCCGGATGTGATTGTGATTGGAATCGACAGCCTGCGGTTCGACGCCATTGGGCCGGATACGCCGAATACGCTCGAGTTCTTGAAGGGTGCAACCGCGATAGACAGCGCGTGGACACCGATGGCTCGCAGCTATCCCGCATGGATCAGTATTTTGACCGGGCGTTACCCATCCAGTCATGGAGCTTCATTCAATCTCGTGGCGCGGACCAGCGTCGATGATTCTTCGAGCTTGCCGCGCTTGCTCGGGGCGCGTGGATATGATCGCGTGTACGCCACCGATGAGACGAGGTTTTCAAATATTGACGAGAGCTTCGGTTTCGATCGCGTGATCGCACCGAAAATCGGTGCGTTCGATTTCATTGGATCGGTGGCGGGTGATCTCCCCCTGGTCAATCTGTTAGCTGGCACGAGCGCAGGAAAGTTCCTATTCCCATATATCCACATGAACCGCGCGCTTCACGTATCGTACGACCCGCGGGCATTCGATCGGGCATTAAGTCGCAACGTCCGGGCATCGGACAACCGCAAACCGTTGTTTCTCGCTGTGCATTTCGAACTCCCGCATTGGCCATATACATGGCGCGAATCCGGTCAAACTTCACACCGTGCTGGCTATCTTTCCGCTGTCGTCGAAGCCGACCGTCAATTCGGCGCATTGCTGGGGGTCCTGGAGGCGCAAGGACGGTTGAGAAACGCCCTCGTAGTGCTGCTCTCGGATCACGGCGAAGGTTTCCGCGATGATGACGTCGGCTGGGTGAGTGACTCGCAACCAATCGAGCCCGCCTGGCCAGGGCACGGCACCGCGGTTTTCAGTGAAGTGCAAAATCGGGTTGTGCTGGCATTCCGCGGCTACGGCCCGTTACACACAGCGGGCGGCGAACCGGGAAGCCGAAAAATAACCGCTTCGCTTGTAGATGTTGCGCCGACGATTGCCGAGTGGCTCGGGCGTGAATTCGCCGGTGACGGCGAATCGCTGTTGCCCTACCTTTCAGGGCGCGCCATTGCCCCGCGCCGGATTGTAACTATCGAGACTGGATTTACGCCACGCACATTGCTCACGCTGGATCCGATTGCAATCGCTGAGCAAACCGCGCGCTTCTACGACGTCGAGGACGGACGCCTGGTTCTGAAAAGCGAGCTATTGCCGCTGTTGTTCGCCAACAAACAGCGAGCAGCAGTTTCGGGTGATTGGATATTAGCCGCGCTCCCACCTTCGAACCCGGGTGGTGAATCGCGGCTCGTCCTCGGAAACTTCCGCGATCTGGAACATCGCGATGCGACGGACCTCGACTTACAAGATTCGCTGTTCAACGCGATGCTTGGCGTATTGTGCCGGCGATTTGGGAATGACACCGGCTTCCAGTCGGAACGATGTGGCGGTTAGGGCACCCAGGGCGGCGTGTCTGCCAGTTGACGCCGCGCCGCGCCGTAGTCTTCTGCGTGGATTTTCTGCGTCAATTCGATGAAGTAGGCGTTGCGCGGTGGCCGCACGTATGCAGCCGCAGCCTCTGCGAGGCCGGCACACCGGGGCGGATCGGAAACCAGGCACTGTGAGAGTTTGCTGCGTAGCCGTGGGCCGACTCCGTATCCGGGCAAGGCGGTCGGAAATTGCTCCACAAGCCTGTCCGGGATAATCGTACTGTTTGGGAAGCGAGCGACCTGAAGAATCGCCCCGAGGTGCGCCAAAAAAATCACAGTACATGCGACGACCACGCTTGTCGCTGCAATCGCGGGTTGAGTCCGCACTGGTGTGGACATCGCCGTTGCGGCGGAAAGGCCGGAAAGTAGAGCCACCAACATCAGCGGCTGCGCGTGGTACAGCGTGCCGTCAATCACCGCCAATGCGACGAGTGACAGCAACCCCCATATCACCGCAAAAAAAGTGGGATCGCTTGTGCGCGCCGTCAGCAGCCGGAACGCAAACAGGGTACCGCAGGCCGCGAAAAGGACGGCGCCCACGATACCCCATTCAAGGGGCGCTTGAAGAAGGATGCTGTGCGGGTGCATCAGAGGTTTATCAATCGGACTCGAGAGAAACAGATAACCGTCGGGTCCGACTCCGAACAGCGGCGATTCCGCTATTTTCTCAACCGCGTGACGCCACAGCACGACCCTACCGGGTGAAAGCTCCGCGAGGGTAGCCGATGAGGTGAACGAGTTCAGGATACGAAAGACCCCGTATTGCGGAACGGCCATTATCCAAGCGAGTGCCGCGCCCGGTACTGCGGTCGCGGCGACCCACGGCACTGCAGAGGCCAGCCCCCCCCGGTGGCGCGATACGCCAATCACGACCAGCGCGCCGGCGAGGCTCACGAATGGTCCACGACCTCCGGACCAGAACAAAAAAAACCATGCGACTGTCATAGCGGCCAATGCAAGCACACAATCTCTACCGTTCCGTCTTTCCAGCAGGAAAACAAGGGACAAAGGCAAGCATGCTGTGGCGAAATACCCGAGGTGACGGATATTCGAAAACCCAGGCAGCCAGGATGCGGTCGTGAATTGATCTGGTGAAGGTAACGTGATTCGAAAAATCGCGAACGATAGAAAATACAATACGAATCCGGCCAGAATCCATCTGGGGATCGCGAGGTACAGTGAAGGCTGTCCGCGAACGAATGCGTATACCGATATACCGAACACGCCGTGCGTCAACCATTCGGCATGACGGACAAGCGCCATTGCCGGGTGTGTGGAGATTGCTACCGCCAGCGTCGCCCAAATCAACCAAAGCATCGCTAGGGCCATCGGGACACGGGGGAAGACGACACGCGACCGCGTCATGACCGCAAGACAAAATACCACTTCCAACAACCCGACCAATCCCTTTACCGCATTGGTAGAGTCGAAAATGGTAGCCCATTCGCGAATGAGCGGAATCGCGGCGAGCGCAGCGAGGGAGGACCAAGCTAGAAGCGTTCTAGTGTTCAGTCGATCATGCACTGCAACACATTGAACCTCTAAATGTGGAAGGTCTCGCTGCTTCCCGAGAAAATTTCTTCCTGCGCAATCTGCTGCATCGACAGGCCGAGGTGCACCGGGTTCACGATCCGTCGGACTGTCCAGTCGCGCGACTTGTCGGTCGCGCTCATCGCCGCGAGGCTCACGTAGCGCCGCGGCAGGTATTCGCACCCATCTTGGTCACGGACCAGCATTACGAGCGGCCGCAGCTTATTCTCAGGATCGACGCTCATCACGATTCCGATGTCACCGCTGAACAGCTCAACGACGCTGCCGACGGGATACACGCCGATGCAGCGGATGAACTCCTCCATCAACTTTTTGCCGAACTCGCCGGGCGCAATCTGGTACAGCGCCTTCAACGCATCGTGCGCGGGCATGCCCTGGTGGTATACGCGTTCGGAAGTCATCGCGTCGTACACATCCGCAATTGCGACCATCAGTACCGCGGTCGAAATCTGGTCGCCCTTGAGTCCGTCCGGGTAACCGCGGCCACTCAATCGCTCGTGGTGATACTTGATGATTTGCAGAGACTGGTCAGGTACGTTGCCGGTCCCGAGCATGGTTTCGTAGCCGTCGACCGGATGGCGCTTGATGATTTCAAATTCGTCCGGCGTGAGCTTGCCTGGTTTGTTCAGGATCTCCGGCGGCGTGTTCATTTTGCCGACGTCGTGCAGCAGCGCGCCGAGGCCAATCAGCTTGAGCTGGTCTTCGGTGAAACCGAGATGTTTTCCGAACACGATCGCGAGCACGGATACGTTGATGCAATGCTGCGCAGTGTATTCGTGGACGTTCTTGAGGCTCGTGAGCCACAGAGCGGTGTTCGCGTCTTCGGTGATGGTCTCGACGAGGTCGTTGACGACGGCTTTCGCGGTCTCGGTGTCGACGGCGAAACCGAGCCGTACATCTTCGAACAGTTTGGAAACGTAATCGCGGGTTTTGGTGCGCAGCTTCGCGGCTTTGATGACTTCCCGCTCGAAGGTGAGCTTATGCTCCTCTTCAGTAATTTTGTGCATCTCAGTGCGGGTCGCGCGCACCTTACCTTGCGGCTTCATTTCGACCGACCGCATCAGCGTCCGGTCCTCGTACTCGGAGAGGTCCTCGTCGACGAACACGAATTTGCACAGCGAACGGAGCTGCTCGAGCTCCTCGGCAGTGCTGACCACGAATCCCTGGAACAGAAACGGGCTGTCTTCCCACGAACGGTCAAGCCGCGCGACGTACATCCCCAATTCAATATCTTCGGCAGCGACCTTTCGCTGCATGACAGTCTTCACGCATAGCCTCCCTGCGACCGCCTGGTCGCCCCACCGTGAATAATGCGCCGAACAGCCACTTTTTTCCAGAGCCTGAGGTACAGTAGTCGATATGATTTCGCGTCGCGAATTGCTTAAAACAGGCCTCGTCACTGGGGTGGCACTCACGCTTGGTGTGGGGCGGAGTACGCTCGCGGGCACTCGCGAGCCTGCCCTGGTCACGAAAGCGATACCCGTGACGGGGGAGCGACTCCCGGTCATAGGCATCGGCACGGCCAGACGATTCGATGTCGGGCCTGACGCGCCGGAGCGCGCCGTGCTGCGCGAGGTCTTGCGAAACCTGCCGAAGATTGGCGGTACGCTGGTCGATACTGCGCCGTCGTATGGGCGCGCAGAAACGGTGATTGGCGAGCTCGTCGAAGAAATAGGAAATCGCGACCAACTCTTCATCGCGACAAAAGTTGGCGCGGGGCGCAATGGACTTAAGGCGGCGCTCGAAGAGATGGAGGGCTCTTTTGTCCGCCTGCGTACGGACCGCTTCGACCTATTGCAGGTGCACAACCTGTCGGGAATCGACGACGTCTTGCCGGTATTGCGCGAATGGAAGGCCAGCGGGCGCATCCGGTATCTGGGCATGAGCACGTCGTTTGAGCGCCAGTACGACGATTTCGTCCGCGTGATGGAACGCGAGGACCTCGACTTTATCCAGGTCGACTACGCCATCGACAATCGCAACGCCGAACGGCGTATTCTGCCGCTCGCGGCCGAGCGCGGGATGGCCGTCCTCACGAACCTGCCGTTCGGGCGCGGCCGCGTGTTCGACGCGTTCGGTGATCGCGAGCTGCCAACATGGGCACGTGAACTCGGCATTGCGACCTGGGCACAGTTCGCACTGAAATGGGTCGTGTCGCACCCTGCGGTGACCTGCGCAATCCCGGGTACTGCGACAATGCGTTACCTCGAAGACAATCTCGGCGCCGCCTACGGTCCGATGCCGGATGCTGCCGCGCGCGAGCGCATGGCTGCGCTGATCGAGGCCGGTTGAGACGTCGCATCGCTGCGGTCATCGTCGCCGGGGCGGTTGGCGCCGCGCTCGTCACGTTCGCTTCCGTAACGATCACCGAACCCGCGGTCGAGGAGCGCAGTTACGCCGGCACGCGCGCCGCCCCGACGTTTCCTGAAGGACTCGACTGGATCAATACGGACGGGAAGCCGCTGACGCTTGCGTCTTTGCACGGCAAGATCGTGCTGCTCGACTTCTGGACCTACGGCTGTGTGAACTGCATGCACATCATTCCCGACCTGCAGCGGCTACAGGAAACGTATGCACGCGAGCTCGTGGTCATCGGCGTGCATTCGGCGAAGTTCGAAGCGGAATCGGAAACGGAAAACATCGCGAAAATCGCGCGCCGCTACGGACGCGCCGAACCGATCGTGAACGACCGCGGCCTTGAAATTTGGCGAAGCTATGGCGTACGCGCGTGGCCGACGCTGATGCTCATCGACCCGGCGGGGCGTGTCGTCGGCAAGCTCGAGGGCGAGGGTCACTACGACACACTGCACGGCGTCATCGGCGCGATGACGCAGGAATTTGAAGAGGAAATCGATTCCACACTACTGCACTTCGCCACAGACACAGCGAATGCAGTGGCGACCCCGTTGCTGTTTCC
>CAYXYM010000203.1:0-3704 GCA_964469285.1 uncultured Gammaproteobacteria bacterium
GACGCGTCGCAGGGCAGCTTGAAGGGTATCCTCAACTACTCGGACGGCCCGCTCGTCAGCGTCGACTTCAACCACGACCCTGCGTCCAGTACCTATGACGCGACGCTGACCAAGGTCAACGGTCGGCTCGTGAAGGTCTGCGCGTGGTACGACAATGAGTGGGGCTTCTCGAACCGCATGCTCGACGCCACGGTGGCCTTGCACAACGCTAAATAGGTATGTAGGAGCGGCGCCTTTGCGCCGCGATTAAGGAATGCAATGCCAGCAGTATTGAAGATGACCGAGCTGGACCTGAAGGGTAAGCGCGTATTGATCCGCGAGGATCTGAACGTGCCGCTCGCAGGTGGCGAGGTCACTTCGGACGGCCGTATCCGAGCCGCGCTGCCGACAATCCAGCTCGCGCTCGACAAGGGTGCGCGCGTGATGGTGATGTCGCACCTGGGCCGACCAGAAGAGGGCGTGTACGCGGCCGAGTTCTCGCTCGCACCGGTCGCGGCGCGGTTGACCGAGCTACTCGGCGTAAAAGTCCGGCTCGTCAAGGACTGGCTCGACGGCGTCGACATTGCCGAGGGCGAGGTCGTGTTGTGCGAAAACGTGCGCTTCAACAAGGGCGAGAAAAAAAACGACGTCGAACTCGCGAAACGCATGGCTGCACTGTGCGACGTGTTCGTGATGGATGCGTTCGGCACCGCGCACCGCGCGCAGGCGTCTACGTGCGGGGTCGGCGATTACGCACCGGTTGCGTGCGCGGGGCCATTGCTCGCGACCGAGCTCGAAGCGCTCGCCCGCGCGTTCGACAAACCGAAGCGTCCGCTGGTCGCGATCGTTGCGGGATCGAAGGTTTCGTCGAAACTCACCGTGCTCGAGTCGCTGTCCGGCATCGTTGACCAGTTGATCGTCGGCGGTGGCATCGCGAACACCTTCATCAAGGCCGCCGGCTTCGACATCGGCAAGTCGCTGCACGAACCAGATTTGCTCGATGAGGCAAACCGCTTGCGTGACCAAGCGCAGGCGCGTGGCGGTGATATCCCGCTGCCGGTGGACGTTGTCATCGCACAGGAGTTTTCCGCGAGTGCCGAGGCCGACGTACGCAAGATCGACGATGTGTCAGACGGGGAGATGATCCTCGACATCGGGCCAGACACGGCAGAAATGTTCGCGCAGATGTTGAAGGGCGCGGGCACCATCGTCTGGAACGGGCCGGTCGGCGTGTTCGAATTCGACCAGTTCGGAGAGGGCACCCGCTCGCTCGCGTTGGCAATCGCCGAGAGCCCCGCGTTCTCGATTGCCGGTGGCGGCGACACGCTCGCCGCGATCGAGAAATACGGCGTCGCCGATCGGCTCTCGTACATCTCGACGGGCGGCGGCGCATTCCTCGAATTCATCGAAGGCAAGACGCTGCCGGCTGTCGCGATGCTCGAGCGGCGGGCCGTGCAGTGAGCACACGCCGCACAAAGATTCTTGCGACGCTCGGCCCGGCCACGGACGACGAAAAAGTGCTCGACGGTCTGCTTACTGCGGGAATCGACGTCGCGCGTGTCAACTTCTCGCACGGTGTCGCCGACGACCACCGACGTCGCGTCGAGCAGGTCCGCGCACGCGCCACCGCTCTGGGTCGTGATGTCGGCGTACTTGCCGACTTGCAGGGCCCGAAAATCCGCGTTGAGAAATTTCAAGGCGGCTCGGTCGAACTCGTCGATGGCCAACCGTTCGTGCTCGACGCGGCGCTCGCGACCGATGCCGGCACGCTTGCGTCGGTCGGCATCACCTATAAAGACCTACCGCGCGACGTGAAGCCGGGCGACGTGCTGCTGCTCAACGACGGCTTGATTTCGTTGTCGGTGGACAGCGTCGACGGGCCACGCATCCATTGTCTCGTGGTATCGGGCGGCCTGCTCTCCAACGGCAAGGGCATCAACCGGCAGGGCGGCGGTCTGTCCGCTGGCGCACTGACCGACAAAGACCGCACCGATATAAAGACCGCAGCGGATATGGGTTGCGACTACGTCGCCATTTCGTTCCCGCGGACCGCGGGCGACATGGACGAGGCGCGCAAGCTCGTTCGCGCGACCGGATCGCAGGCAGGACTGATTGCGAAGATCGAGCGCGCGGAAGCGGTCGACAACATCGAGGAGATCATCCGCGCCTCGGACGCCGTGATGATTGCGCGCGGCGACCTCGGCGTCGAGATTGGCGACGCGGAACTTCCGGGCGTGCAGAAGCGCATCATCCACCTCGCGCGCCAAATGAACGCCGTCTGCATTACCGCGACCCAGATGATGGAGTCGATGATCGCGAATCCGGTGCCGACGCGCGCCGAGGTGCTCGACGTCGCGAATGCGGTAATGGACGGCACCGACGCGGTGATGCTGTCCGCCGAAACCGCATCGGGCAAGTATCCGGTGAAAGCCGTGCAGGCGATGGCGCGGGTCTGCGAGGGCGCAGAACGCCAGCGCATGACGATGCGCTCGCGCCACCGCATCGACCAGATGTTCGATCGCACCGACGAGGCAATCGCGATGGCGGCGATGTACACGGCGAACCACCTCGCGGTGCGCGCAATCGTCGCGCTCACGGAGTCGGGGTCGACGGCGTTGTGGATGTCGCGTATCCGCTCTGGCATCCCCGTGTACGCGCTCACGCGGCACGAGGCCACGCGCCGGCGCGTGACGCTTTACCGCGGCGTGTATCCGGTTGCGTTCGATGTGGTCGACAAGCATCCGTCGCGCGTGACCGCGGATGCAATCGACCGACTGTTGGAACTCGACGCCGTCGCCGAGGGCGACCGCGTCATCGTGACGAAGGGCGAGCTCTCAGGCATTGCCGGCGGCACGAACTCAATGAAAATCGTCCGCGTGGGCGACCACAAGATCCTGGAGAATTGAAATGCTGATTTCATTGCGCCAATTACTGGACCACGCTGCGGAGCACGGCTACGGAGTGCCCGCGTTCAACGTCAACAACCTCGAGCAGATGCGCGCAATCATGGAGGCTGCCGACAAGACGTCGAGCCCCGTGATCGTGCAGGCATCGGCAGGCGCCCGTAAATATGCAGGCGCACCGTTTCTGCGCCACCTGATCCAGGCGGCGGTCGAGGAGTGGCCGCACCTGCCTGTCGTGATGCATCAGGATCACGGCGCGTCGCCGGCGGTCTGCCAGCGCTCGATTCAGCTCGGCTTCACGTCGGTGATGATGGACGGCTCGCTCGGCGAGGACATGAAGACACCGATGGACCTCGAATACAACATCGACGTGACGCGCAAGGTCGTCGACATGGCGCACGCGTGCGGCGTGTCGGTCGAGGGCGAGCTCGGCTGCCTCGGTTCGCTCGAGAGTGGCATGATGGGTGAGGAAGATGGCTCGGGTGCAGAGGGTAAATTGTCGATGGACCAGCTGCTGACCGACGTCGAAGAAGCTGCGCGCTTCGTGAAGGAGACGCGGGTCGACGCGCTCGCGATCGCGATTGGCACGAGCCACGGCGCGTACAAGTTCACGCGTCCGCCGACCGGCGACATCCTGTCGATCAAGCGCATCAAAGAATTGCACGCGCGCCTTCCGGACACCCATCTCGTGATGCATGGTTCATCGTCGGTGCCGCAGGACTGGCTGAAGATCATCGACCAGTACGGCGGTGCGATGGGCGAGACCTACGGCGTGCCGGTCGAGGAAATCCAGGAAGGCATCAAGCACGGCGTGCGCAAGGT
>CAYXYM010000204.1:0-11496 GCA_964469285.1 uncultured Gammaproteobacteria bacterium
GGTTGATGAGTTGCTGGGACAGGCGCTGGATGGGCACCGGGTGATGTTAACAAAGCGAGTGGTGCGAGACTCCAGCAAATCGCGGCGCGAAGGCGCCGCTCCCACACTTGTGGCCGGGGCTAGCCGCCGGTGAGTGGGATGTTGATGACCTGGCCGACCTGGATCTGGTCGCTGGGGATGTTGTTGATGCTGCGCAGCTGCTGCACGCTGATGTTATAGCGGCGCGCGATGCCGGACAGGGTGTCGCCCCGGGCGATTACGTGCGGGCGGCCCTTGCTGCCGCCAACACCATTGACCGCGACCAATGTCGAGGGCGGCGCATGGTCGACGAAGTACGCGCGCACACCGTTCATCAGCGCTTGCGCGATGCGCTGCTGGTGCGCCGGATCGCGCAGCTTTCGCTCTTCCGTGGGATTTGAGATGAATGCCGTTTCGACGAGGACCGACGGCACGTCCGGCGCCTTCAAGACGAGAAAGTTCGCGGCTTGGACCTCGCGCTTGTGCACGCGTCCGATTTGCTGCAACTCGCCGACGAGTGCGCTACCAACGGTCCGGCTCGCGCCGATTACGCCGGTCATCGAAAGGTCCAGCAGCACCGAGCGAAGCATGTCGTCCTTGTCGTCGAGCTTCACGCCTCCCACAAGGTCCGCCGCGTTCTCGCGCTCGGCGAGCAGCTTCGCGTACTCACTGGTCGCGCCGCGCTCGGACAGAATGTACACGGATGACCCCTGCGGGCGCGGGTCGGTGAACGCATCCGCATGGATCGACATGAATAGGTCGGCGCGAGCGTCACGCGCGCGCTTGATGCGCTCGCCGTGGTCGACGTAGAAATCGCCGTCGCGAATCAGCACCGCGTGCATGCCGTACTCCGCATTGACGAGCGCAGCGAGCCGCTTCGCGATAGCGAGTACGACCTCCTTTTCACGGGCGCCGCCCGGCCCGATGGAACCCGGGTCTTCGCCGCCGTGGCCTGCGTCAATCGCGATAATGAGGTTGCGGAGCGCATCGGGTGCTGGGCGCTCTGGCGCGCGCGTCGTGGACGCGCGCGGCGTGTTCGGGAACAGGTCGATGACGAGGCGGTGGCCGTAGGTATCATTCGGGCGCAGCACAAAGCTCTTAGGTTTTGCGGCGCCCGCGAGGTCGAGCACGACGCGCAAGTCAGTGTCGTTGCGCACGCCGGTACGCAAACTGCGTACGAGCCCGTCCGCGCTACCGACTTTAGGAAGCCCATCGACGATGGTTGCGTTCGCGACGTCGATGACGATTCGATCGGGGCCGTCGAGTTGAAACAATGCGTGGTCGGCCGGGCCGCTGATGTCGAACACAACGCGCGTGTTGTCGGGCGCTTCCCAGACGCGCACGCCGTCAACGCGGACCGGCGCCGCGAGTGCGCCCGCGGATACCACACAGCCCAGCAATAGCAGTGCGAGTCTCATCGCGGTTCACTTTTACACCGCGAAAACGATAAATCAACTATTTTGGTGAAATATTAGAAGCTTGCCCGACTTATCTGATGTAAGAATGGAACTGAAGTTCTGCGATTATCCCTTATTTTTCAAAGGCCTGGGAATACCCTGCGTCCTGCGTCGCCCAGTGCAACAGCCGCCCCACCGGAACATGCTCAAAGGTGAGCGCGAGCGCCGGCTCAGGCAGCGCGCCCTCGGCGCGCTCCGGCCATTCGACCAACAGCAGTGTCGAGCCGTCGAGTTCATCGCGCAGGCCGAGCGCCGTGAGATCCGCGGCGCCCGCCAATCGATACAGATCGAGGTGCAGCACGCGCTGTCCGGCGACTTCATACGGTTCGACGAGCGTATAGGTCGGGCTGCGGACCGCGCCGCCGTGGCCCAATGCGCGCAGTAGCCCGCGCACGAAGGTGGTCTTGCCGGCGCCGAGCTCGCCGGACAGCGCGATCACGCCCGCGCGCCCCTTGGCGGCGTGCGCGAGCGCGGCGCCCGCTGCCGCCGTCGCGTTTTCATCGATTAGCGTGAGCGTGCCGTTCATGGCAAACCGTTCACGCGCTGGCGCAGCAACGGCAACAAATCGCCGGGCAACAAACCACGCTCGCCGTCAAGCGCAGCAATGTCGCCCGCTTCCGCATGCAATTGCACGCCGGCCGCGGCGGCATCGCATGCGTCTAGCCCTTGTGCACGCAGCGCCGCGATCACACCGGTCAGCACATCGCCCATGCCGCCCGCCGCCATGCCGGGGTTTCCAGCATTACAGACCTGCACGACGCCGTCGTCCGACGCGACCAGCGTCGCGGCGCCCTTCAGGATCGCGACGGCGCCGTACGCGACGGCGAGCGCGCGCACCGATCCGAAGCGGTCGTGCTGCACGTCCGCGGCCGCGCAATCGAGCAGGCGCGCGGCCTCACCAGGGTGCGGCGTAATAATCCAGTCCGCGCGACGGATGGCATCGCCCGCCATCAAATTCAGTGCATCCGCATCGACGATCAGCGGCTTCGGGCATGTGACGGCCGCATCCAGCATCGCGCGCGCCCATTCGTCGGTCCCGAGGCCAGGGCCAATTGCGACGACCGTCGCGCGCGCAAGCAACGGCGCCAGCGCGGCGCGATCCGCGACCTCGTGCACCATCGCGGCAGGTCGCGCCCCGGCAATGCGCGCGCCCATGCCTGGCGCGACGGCAACGCTGACTTTTCCGGCACCACAGCGCAGCGCAGCATCCGCGGCAAGTCCCGCCGCACCCGCCATGCCCGCGTTGCCACCGATAACGAGCACATGCCCGAACGCGCCCTTGTGTGCATCGCGCGCGCGTGTGCCGAGCAAGCGCGCGGCGAGCCCTTGCTCAATGACCTGCGCGACCGGCGTGTGCGCAGCAAATGCCGCAGCGCCAACACCGAGCGGCGCGAGCGTGATGATGCCCGCGCAGCGTGTACCGTCGCCGGTGAACAAGCCCGGTTTGTACGCGAGGAACGTCAACGTCGCGTCCGCGACGACCACCGCGCCCGGCGCGACGCCCGACTCCGCATCGAGTCCCGACGGGATGTCGAGTGCGAGTACCGGCGCGCCATGCGTATTCATCGCCTCGATCAGCGCGGCGGCAGCGCCGTCCGGCGCGCGCGACAGGCCAATGCCGAACAGCGCATCGACGATTACGTCGCAGTCGGGGATCGTGGGAGCGGCGCCTTCGCGCCGCGATTCGAGACTGACAACCGCCACGCTTTGGCCCGCTTTCTGCGCGAGGCGCGCGAGCACGCGACCGTCGCCGCCGTTGTTGCCCGGCCCCGCGACGATCACGACCCGGTCGGCGTCAGGCCAGTATTCACGCAGGAGGTCGAACGCCGCGGCGCCGGCGCGCGCCATCAAGTCGCCGGACGCATGTGCGCTTTCGACCGCGCGGATCGCCTCGATACCGTGCACGGATTGGGTGGCCTCGTTCATTCCGGCATTATAAGTGCCCATGGACGACGCAAGCGGCCTCGCGCAACGCATCAAGGACTGGGGTCGCGAGCTCGGCTTCCAGCAGGTCGGCATCGCCGCGACCGACCTCGCCCTCGACGAGGCCCGCCTGAATGAATGGCTGGCTGCCGAGCGGCACGGCGATATGGACTACATGGCGCGCCACGGCACGAAGCGAACCCGCCCCGCCGAACTCGTGCCGGGCACGCGGCGCGTCATTGTCGTGCGCCTCGACTACTACCCGGAAGACCGCGCACGCAGCTGGGCGATACTCGACAACGCGGAGCGCGCGTTCGTGTCGCGCTATGCACTCGGACGCGACTACCACAAGGTGATGCGCGCTCGGCTGCAGAAACTCGCCGACCGCATCGGCGCTGAGGTCGGAAACTTCGGGTATCGCGCGTTCGTCGACTCCGCGCCGGTGCTCGAGAAGCCGCTCGCGCGCAACGCGGGCCTCGGTTGGGTCGGAAAACATACCAACCTGCTCAATAGGGACGCCGGCTCGTGGTTCTTTCTCGGCGTGCTGTACACCGACCTTGAACTTCCGATTGATGCGCCTGGCGAAGATCATTGCGGGACTTGCCGCGCGTGCATCGACGTGTGCCCGACGCAGGCGATCGACGCGCCGTACCAGCTCGATGCGCGCCGCTGCATCTCGTACCTCACGATCGAGAATCACGGCGCCATTCCCGAAGAATTCCGCGCCGCGATGGGCAACCGCATCTACGGCTGCGACGACTGTCAGCTCGTGTGCCCGTGGAACAAGTTCGCGACGCGCACGCGTGAGCCGGACTTTGCGCCCCGCCACGCGCTGGACGATGCGTCGCTCGTCGAGCTGTTCGCGTGGGACGAAGCGCAGTTCAACCGACTGACTGCGGGCAGCGCGATTCGTCGCATCGGGCACACGCGCTGGCTGCGCAATATCGCCGTCGCGCTCGGCAACGCGCCGACGACACCGGCGGTCGTTGGCGCGCTACGCGCACGTGCGAGAGACGATTCGGCGTTGGTGCGGGAACATGTCGCGTGGGCGCTCGCCCGCCATCAGGCGACTTAGCGTCGCGACGTTTCGAGGTACTCGCTCGCGAGGTCCTTGCCGAGTTCGACCCCGAACTGATCGAATGGATTCAAGTTCCAAATCACCGCCTGCACGAACACTTGATGTTCGTAGAGCGCAATCAGTCGTCCAAGATTGCGTGGCGTAAGTCGGTCAAACATCAATACGTTCGAACCGCGACCACCGGGGCAGTCCCGGTGCGGGTCACCGGTGCGTCGGCCTGCCGCGAGCGCGTCGGCTTGCGCGCGCAGGTTCGCGACGAGCACGCGTTGGTGTCCGTCCAGCCCCTCGACCGAGTCACGAAAGCCGATGAAATCGACGGCAATCGCGTCCGTCCCCTGGTGCAACAGCTGGTGGAACGCGTGCTGTCCGTTCGTGCCGGGCATTCCCCAAACCACAGGCCCGGTCGGGTAACCGACTTCATGGCCATCGCGATCGACCCGCTTGCCAAGACTCTCCATGACAAGCTGCTGGAGATATGCGGGCAGCAAGTTCAACGCGTCCGCGTACGGCAACACCGCGTGACTCGTCGCGCCGGCAAAATTTCGATTCCAGACACCGATGAGGCCCATCAGCACCGGAATGTTTTCCGCAAGGTGCGCGTTCAAGAAGTGGTCGTCTATTTCCCTCGCACCCGCGAGCAACGCATCGAATCGCTCGCGCCCGAGCGCGATCATCGCCGGCAATCCGATCGCGCCCCACAGCGAATACCGCCCGCCGACCCAATCCCAGATCGCGAACACCCGGTCAGCCGGGATTCCAAACTCCGCGGCGCGCGCCGGGTACGCACTGACCGCCGCGAAATGTGTACCGACGGCGTCCTCGCCAAGCGCCTCGACCAGCCACGCGCGCGCGCCGCGCGCATTGAGCAGCGTCTCCTGCGTGGTGAACGTCTTCGACGCGACGATGAACAGCGTAGATTCTGGCTCGCACTGCGCGAGCACGCGGCCAAGATCCGCGCCGTCGACGTTCGCGACGAAGTGCGTGCGCAGGTCACCGGACTCCAGCAGGGCGTCGCAGACAAGGGCCGGCCCAAGGTGCGAGCCGCCGATGCCTATGTTCACGACGTCGGTAATTTTCGCCTCGCTGCGAATGGTGTCCGCGAACGCGTGGCACCGTGCGCGCTGGTCGAGCACCTCTTCGAGCACCGACCACGCGTCGCCCCGCTCCGCGCGCAACGCCATGTGCATCGCCGCGCGCTGCTCGGTGGTGTTCACAAGCTCGCCCGCGAACAATCGCTCGCGCCAGCCAGCTAGGTCCTGCGCTTCGGCGAGCGCGATCAGCTGGTCTAGTATTTCGGCGGTGAGCGCGTAGCGCGAGAAGTCGAAAGTGAAGCCGTCGAGTTCGACGTGCGTGTTACGGGCCGCATCGTGGGCGTCGGCCTTCAGGCCGGCGAGCCGCTGCCAGGCCGGGCACGCGGTCGGCGTCACGCGACCTGGATCGGGATGGTGTTGCGGGTATGGGTGATGTTGTTGTTCTCGTCAAGGTAGACGAGTTTCGGCGTGTGGTTTGTGGCTTCGGCGGCGTTCATCGTCGCGTACGCGCAAATAATCACGCGGTCGCCCGGCTTCGCATGATGCGCGGCGGCGCCGTTGACCGAAATGATGCCCGACGCGTCCTCGGCTCTGATCGCGTAGGTCGTGAACCGTGCGCCATTGGCGATGTTGTAGATCTGGATTTGCTCGTAATCGAGGATGCCGGCCGCGTCGAGCAAGCGACCGTCAATCGCGCACGAGCCCTCGTAGTCGAGCTCCGAATGGGTCACCGCGGCGCGGTGCAGCTTGCACTTCAACAGGGTCAGGTCCATAGCCGCGGATTTTAACCGACCCGTCCAGCGTCCGCCAACCGGGTGGTTTCCCTGTATTAGATGACCCGGCCGTGCACGTCGTCGATCAAGCGGACGCGCGAGGACAGCACCATCGGCCGCGACTCATCGTCCGGCAAGTCGGCCAGCCGTTTATACGGCCAGGGTGCGTCAACAGGGTCGCTCCAATGAACACCAATCCAACGCCTACGCTCGTCGTCCTCTTCGCCGATCACGAATTCGATTCGATAGGCGACGGTCTCGCCAGGCCGCACCGGCGGGCCGAACTGCCAGTGCTTGGCAGCGGAACGCGCCGCTGCCGCGAAGTTAAGGCGGAGCCGCCGCTCTCTGTTGCCGAATCGGTCAGAGGTACTGACGCCGGTGCGGTACACATGCGTCTGCGCGACTTTTCCGCCCTCTCCGACGAGCATGTGCAACTCGACGATTCCTTCGACGCCTTGCTTGAGCGCGTTCATCGGATACGTCGGTGTTTTCGCGGGACGGACTAGCGGTACGGTTTCGGCGAACGAGACTTTGGCGACACTCAAAATCACGTCGTCACCGTCCGGCTTCGCGGCGAGCGTCAGCCACATCGCAGCGACCCCAACGACCGGCTGCCCGTCTTCGACGATTGGGTGGAACCGCCATGTGCGGACCTGCTGTTCCACGGCATCGCGAACGACGGGCTGCAGCCCGTCGTCAAGCGTAAGCCCGGCGACCGCGCCGTCCGTCCCGATGGTGATTTCGCCGCCGACCGTGAGCTCGAAGACGGCAGCGGTGTTGAACGTAGGCGCAACAAGAATCGCGCCCAGTACAGCCGAACCGAGTAGAGAGGTGATCATCGCGCGCCCCCTTGGCAGGTAATCACGCCAAGATGATATACCACTGTCTTAGTGGTTGGGGAGTTCAGGAATGCCGGTGAGCAGACCCAGGTAGCCGCGCAGCGGTTCGGTCGAGATGTTGATGCCGTCGGACTGGATCTCGTAGCGCCGGATTTCCTTGCTGTGGTCGCCACCGCGCATCTTGACGATGAACAGGACCTTGCCGACTTCGCCGTCGAACTCCACGTAACGCAGTCGGATGATGTCGTCGCTGAGGAATGAAACGGTGTAACCGCTGAATTCGATCTCGGTGAAGCTCTCCGCCACCTCGACGGTCGTCACAACGGTCACGCCCGCGGCGGTCAGCGCGCCAATCATGCGGTACAGCGTCTCGCGGAAATCGACTCGGAAGCCCGGCGCCAGCGCCATCTCGAAGCCGGCCAAGGAGTCGACAACGACGCGCGTCGCGCCGGTGCGCTTTACCGCTTCAAGGAGTTCGTACACCGTCTCATCGACGGACAGGTCGAGCGGCCGCAAGTAAAGAATTTCGAGCTTGCCATCTTTAATTTCGCCGCTGAGATTCAGGCCGAAGCCGTCGGCCCGCTTCGCGTAATCAAGCGGGCGCTCTTCGAAGACCGCAATAATCGCGGCCTCGCCATTGCGCAGGCCCGCATCGACGAAGTGGGTGGCAATCAGCGACTTGCCGCAACCGGTCGGCCCCGCGATCAAAACGCTGTCGCCAGCCGGGACGCCCCCACCGAGCATCGAGTCGAGTTCCGCGAGCCCGGTCGACAGCCGCGGCGCATCGCGTGCGGCCACGCCCCGCCCTGCGAGTCCGAGGGTACGCGGGAACGTCTGCAAACCACCGTCATTGATTCGGAACGTGTGCATTCCAGGCACGGATTCCTGGCCGCGCAGCTTCACGACCTGCAGCTTCCGAACCACCGAATTGCGCTCGGTCTGCTGGAACAGCCAAAGCAGGCCATCTGCGACCGTGAAAATCGGATTGTCGCGCTTCTCCTGGTCGTCGTATTCGGCAACGAGGAAGGTCGTGGCCTCCCAAGTCGTCATTTCCACCGCAAGGTGCTGCACAAAGCTCTGCAGCGTCAGTTCATCGATCCCGGCCGTCACCTTGCGGACCACAGTGCGGAACGAATCGACGACGACGATGTGTGGTCGAATCCGCTCGACCTCGCGAAGGATTTCCGCAATCACGAAATCAAGCGATTCGTCGAGTACGTGCTGGCTCAGATTGATGAAGTGCACCGACTCATTGATCTTCTCGGGGTCGAAGAAACTGAACTGCTGTTGGTAGCGCAGCATCTTGATCGCGGGTTCGCCGAGAATCGTGAAGTAGATCGCGGGTTTCTCGGGCGTGGCGTTTGCAAACATGATTTGGTGCGCGAGCGTGGTTTTGCCGGAACCCGGGCCACCGCCAAGGATGTTAAACGACAATTCCGGCAACCCGCCGCCGAGGATCTCGTCGAGACCGGGCACGCCGGTCGATATATTGCGGATATCGAAGGTCATGATCTCTTTACCTCTGGCCATACCTGGCGAATGATGCGGAGCGTCAGCGCTTCGCCAATCAACACCATCAACAGGTTCACAAACGCCGTAACGAGCACGACCGCATCCGTTCTGACCGTGTCCGGATTCAGGAATTCCGCGGCCGGATCTTCCGGATCGAATACGAGACGCCCGTCGGATTCGAAGCGTAGGGCGCCGAGCGTCTGGGCTTTCGGTTTCGCGAGCGCCAGCGCACGGGACAGCAACGCGCGGTAGCTAATCGAGCCCGCAAGGCGGGCTATTGAGGGGTGCATCTTGTCACAGACCTGCAGGATGAGGTCCACGTCGTGCGCGGAAGGCGCAATACGCTTCGCTTCGTCCGCGACAATGCGGGCGGCAAGGCCTTCGACAGAATTATCAGTAACCACTTAACTATGTAATGCAGCGAACATTGTTGCAGTCTGCCCCTTCCCTCGAGGGCGCCACAAGGGGGTAAAGACCCGAGTCCGTTACACGCGTAGGTTGTCGATGAGGCGGGTTTTTCCGAGCCGCGCGGCGGTCAGGATGACCAGCGACGCATCCGGGGTGGGTGCCGAGAGGTCCTCGGCATCACGGATTCGGAAGTAGTCCGGCACAAGGCCAGCGTCCGTCAGCGCATCCAAGCCACGCGACTCGAGTTGCGCCCAGTCGTGGTGCCCTTCGCGGATCGCGTCGGCAACCATGGTGAGCGCGGTGACGATTGCGGGCGCACGCTCGCGTTCGTCGGCGGACAGGTACTGATTGCGCGAACTCAGCGCGAGGCCGTCGGGCTCGCGCACCGTCGGCAGACCGATGATTTCGATTGGCAGCCGGAAATTGTGCACGAGCCAGCGGATGACGAGCAGCTGCTGGAAGTCCTTATCGCCGAACACGGCGACGTCGGGCTTCACGAGGTCAAACAACACGCGCACGACCGTCGCGACGCCATCGAAGTGTCCGGGCCGTACCGCGCCTTCGAGAATACCGCCGAGCGCAGATGGTACTTCTATGCGTCGCGCCGCATCCGGCCCATCGGGATACATCTCGGAAGTGCTCGGCGTAAACAACAGGTCAACACCGGCTTCCGCGAACGCGGCGCGGTCGTCGTCCGGTGTACGCGGGTAGCGCTCGAAATCTTCGGCAGGGCCGAACTGCAGCGGGTTCACGAACACGCTCGCGACGACGTGGTCCGCGTGCTCGCGCGCGGTGTCGACGAGCGCGAGGTGGCCTGCATGGAGATTGCCCATCGTCGGCACCAGCGCGACACGGCCGTCGAGGTCCGCGCGCGCCGCGGCGAGTTCATGGCGGGTCCGCGCGAGCCTCATTGATCAGTCGTCGAAGCAGTGTTCAGCAGCTGGATACGAGCCGTCGCGGACCGCGGCGGCGTACGCGCGCACCGCGTCTGCGAGGCTGGTCTGACCCTCGAGAAAATTCTTCGAGAATTTTGGCTTGCGGCCGGGCGTGAGATCGAGCATGTCGTAGGTGACGAGAATTTGGCCATCGACGCCAACCCCTGCGCCGATGCCGATGACCGGTACGCGCACGGACTGTGTGATTTCGGTCGCGAGCTTGCTCGGTACGCACTCGAGCAGGATTACGTCGGCGCCGGCGCGCTCGAGCGTCAGCGCGTCCGCGTGCATCTGTTCGGCGGCGGCTTTCTGCTTGCCCTGCACCTTGAAGCCACCGAGCTTGTGCACGAGCTGCGGTTGCAAACCGATGTGCGCACACACCGGCACGCCGCGCTCGGTCAGGTATTCGACGACCGCGGCCTGCTGCACGCCGCCCTCGAGTTTCACCATTTTCGCGCCGCCTTCCTGCATCAGGCGCGTCGCATTCGCGAGCGCCTGCTCCGGCGTCGCGTAAGTCATGAACGGCATGTCCACCATCAGGAACGCGCGATCGATGCCGCGCTCGACCGCTTTCGCGTGGTAAATCATGTCGTCGAGCGTGACGGGCACCGTCGTGTCGCGGCCCTGGATCACCATGCCGAGCGAATCCCCGACGAGCACGATGTCGATACCCGCGCCGTCGAGGAGCGCGGCGAAGCTCGCATCGTATGCCGTCAGGCACGCGATGCGTTCACCCGCGGATTTCATCTTTGCGAGTGTCGTCAGCGTGACCCGCGCGACCGATGACGGGGATTTTTCAGGCTTGGTGTACATAGGTACGCAAGGATAGCAGTTAGCCGGCCAGGCGGCCGGGGTTGAAGAAGTGGCGGCCGGATTTGACCTTACAGATTTCCTCGAACAGCAACTCGAAGTCGCGGTCGTCGTCAATCGGGTTGATGTCCGCAGTGTTCACGATCAGCAACGGCGAACGGTGCCAGTCGTAGAAGAAGCGCGTGTACGCATCGGACAGTCGCTCAAGATACGACTTCTCGATGGCCTGCTCGTACGCGATGCCACGCCGGCCGATACGGCCCATCAGCGTCTCGACCGGCGCCTGTAGATAAACCACGAGGTCCGGGTCCGGCGCGTCGATTGCGAGGTTCTCGTACACCTGCTGGTAAAGATTCAACTCGTCCGCGTCGAGCGTAAGCTCCGCAAACAATCGGTCCTTGTCGAGCAGGAAATCCGACACGCGCACCGGCTGGAAAATGTCACTCTGGCGCAACGACTGCATCTGCTGCGCGCGCTGGAACAGGAAGAACAACTGCGTCGGCAACGCCGCACCTTTTGGGTCTTGGTAGAAGCGCTCGAGGAACGGGTTCTCCTCGGGTCCTTCGAGCAAAAGCTCGGTACCGAAGCGCGCGGCGAGGCGTTCGGCGAGGCTCGTCTTGCCTACGCCGATCGGCCCTTCGACCACGACAAATCCGGGTTGTTCTGAACGCATCGGAATCTCAATCCTCGATCACGGCGAGGTCGCCGACGG
>CAYXYM010000205.1:0-3543 GCA_964469285.1 uncultured Gammaproteobacteria bacterium
GCAGTTCTTCCACGCCGACGCCGATGCCTGACCCGCCCGATCCGCCTCCGTACGAACCGGATCCCGGTGCCATTCAACCGACGCTCGCGTCGATTCAGCAACACGTCTTTACTCCGATTTGCACAGCGTGCCATATCGGCGCCGCGGCGCCCCAGGGTTTGCGCCTGGAAGCCGGCCTGTCGTACGGCATGCTCGTCGGCGTTCCCAGCGTCGGCGTCCCCAGCCTTGACCGCGTCGAGCCCGGCGACCCCGACACTAGCTTCCTGATCCACAAACTTGAGGGTACGCAGACCTCCGGCGATCGGATGCCGTTCGGCGGCCCGTACCTAACGCAGGAAGTCATCGACGTTATCCGCCAGTGGATTACCGACGGCGCGGCAGATTCGGCACCGCCGCAAGCGGGCCCATCGGCGAAGGTCGCCGGGACCTGGCCGATGCCGGGTGCGCAGTTGTTTGAACCGCCCGCGGCAATCTTGCTGGTGTTCGACCGCGCGCTCGACGTCTCGACAATCCACGCTGATTCGGTGCGCGTGCTGAAGCTCGACGAAATCGATCCCGCGACGCTGCAACCGCGTCAGGTCGGCGCGACCTCCATCCAGTTCACGAGCCAGAGCCCAACGACCCTGCGCCTGACGTTGCCCGCTTCCGAGTGGACGCCGGGCGGGTACGAAGTGCAGGTGCTCGGTGCCGGCGCGGCCCTTGTCACCGACATCGGCGGGTGGCCAATTGACGGACTCGGCGACGGCCAACCGGGTGGCGACTTCGTGATGCAGTTCTCCGTCCGCGGATCTGCTCGGTGATTCGCGCGGCGGCCGTCGTACTTTGTGGACTGGTCGCGGCGACGACCGTTCACGCTGAACCGTACATTGCGGTCCAGCAGGGATTGAAGTGCGGCGGCTGCCACGTGAACCCGAGCGGCGGGGGCCAGCGCAACGCCTACGGCAACATCTGGGCGCAGACCGGCTTGCCTGCGCGCCCGACGACACTCCAAGGCGAGCCGTGGACCGGCGAGGTGAATAAGTGGTTCGCCGTCGGCGCCAACGCGCGCGGCGACTGGCGTCGCGATGACGTGCCGGGCTCGGGCAGCACCACCGATACGATGCTCCAGGAAATCCGTGTGTACCTGCAGGTCACGGCGATTCCGGGCCGGCTGACGCTGCACGTCGACCAGCATGTCGCACCGAACGAGAACGACAACCGCGAAGCGTACGCACGCGTGTCGACGCGTGACGGCGCGTGGTACGTGAAAGCGGGACGCATGTACCTGCCCTATGGGCTGCGCCTCGAGGACGACGGTGCATACATCCGCCAGGTACCCGGCGTCAGCTTCGCAACGCCCGACCATGCGGTCGAGCTCGGGTGGGAAAAAGCCCAGTGGACGACGCAGCTTGCGGTGCTCGACGGCGGCGACCATGTCAGCGCGCGCGCGGCACACGTGCAGCCGACTTGGCGCGTCGGCACGAGCGTGAACCACCGCAATACTCCGCTCGGCAATCGCATCGCGTTGGGCGTGTTTGCGGGACTGCGCACGGGACCGGTCGCGTGGCTTGCCGAAATCGACCGCATCGACGATGCGAGCCTCGTCGTCGATGCAACGCCGCTCGTCGCGCTACTCGAGGCGAACTGGCGTGCGCGCCAGGGACACAATCTCAAACTCGGCCTTGAGTACTATGACCCGGACACCGGCGCCGACACCCAGCGCCGGCTGTCCGCCGTGTGGGAGTACACGCCGATTCGGTTCTTGCAGCTTCGAATAGGACACCGCAGCTACGACGGCGACGATGCCATTGGCTTCCTGAATCGCTCGCGGACGTTCGCGGAGGTGCACGCCTTCTTTTGATATAGTCGAGCGATGATTACAACGACCCTTCTCGCCGTGGCCCTTGGGGCCGGTACGCCGGCGTCGACTGCGCTGCATGAAATCGCCGCCGCGCCGTCGGCCGCCCGCATCGAGGCCGACATACAGACGCTGGTCGGCTTCGGTACGCGTCATACCCTGTCCGAAACCGAATCGGAGACTCGCGGCATCGGCGCTGCGCGCCGCTGGATTCACGCCGAGTTCGAACGCATCTCGCGCGACTGCGGTGGCTGTCTGGAAGTCAGCTACGTCAGCGGCACAGTCTCAGGGGAAAACCGCATCCCGGACCCGGTCGACGTCGTCAGCGTGATTGCCGTGCAGCGCGGGACGAACGATCCGAATCGCTACGTCATCATGAGCGGCGACATCGATTCCCGCATTTCCGACCCGATGAACTTCACCGATGATTCGCCCGGTGCGAACGACAACGCGTCGGGGCTCGCGGGGACGCTTGAGGCAGCGCGTGTGCTGTCGAAGCGCAAGTTCGGTGCGACCATCGTGTATGCAGCACTCGCGGGCGAGGAGCAAGGTTTGTTCGGCGGCAAGATACTCGCTGAGCAGGCAAAAGCCGGCGGCTGGCGCATTGAGGCCGTGTTGAACAACGACATGATCGGTAACATCGCCGGCATCAACGGTGTCGTGGACAACACGAGCGCGCGCGTGTTCGCGGAGGGTACGCGCGTGAACGAGACTGCCGACGAGGCCCGTAGCCGCCGCGTCACCGGCGGCGAGGTCGACTCGCCGTCGCGCAACCTTGCGCGCTACGTCGACCGCATTGCAGACCTTTACATCCCGAACCTCGACACGATGATGATTTACCGGCTCGACCGGTTCGGGCGCGGCGGTCACCACCGGCCATTCAACGATGCCGGCGACCCGGCCGTGCGCATCATGGAGACGAACGAGCACTACGACCGTCAACATCAGGACCTGCGGACGGAGGACGGCGTCACCTACGGCGACACCATCGAGTTCGTCGACTTCGACTACGCGGCCAAGCTCACTGCGCTGAACGCGGTCACGCTGGCGTCGCTTGCAGCCGCCCCGCCGCCGCCGGCCGACGTCACGATCAAGGGCGCGGTCCAAGCGCATACCACGCTGTCGTGGAGCCGGCCGAGTGGCACGCAAGCGCGCGACCTCGCGGGCTACCGCGTGTACTGGCGTCTGACGACCGACGCGCAGTGGACGAACAGCGTCTGGGCGGGCGACGTCACGACGCACACGCTCAAGAACACCGTTATCGACAACTACTTCTTCGGCGTCGCGGCGGTCTCGAAGGACGGCTACGAAAGCCCGGTGGTATTCCCCGGCGCGGCCGGCAGCTTCGGCGGCTACTAATTTCGCGGCGCAAAGGCGCCGCTCCTACACTTGACCTGTAAATGTGGGAGCGACACCTTTGTGTCGCGATCAGTCGGGCCACCCTCAGGGATAGTTCACCGGCGGTGCCGCCTCACCCGGCAGTGGAATCCACTCCGTTTCGCCGGGCACCTGGCCGACCCGCTGC
This sequence comes from uncultured Gammaproteobacteria bacterium, assembly GCA_964469285.1. Lineage (GTDB taxonomy): Bacteria > Pseudomonadota > Gammaproteobacteria > Natronospirales > JAIVGZ01 > JAIVGZ01. Next base: position 3,363 of record CAYXYM010000205.1, read on the forward strand.
GCGCGCCAGTCATCCTTCGCCTGCTCGATGCGCTCGCGCGAACTCGCGACGAAGTTCCACCACACGAACCGTCGCCCGTCCAGCGGCTCGCCTCCGAGCAGCATGAATCGTGCACCCTCGTCCGCGCGCAGCTCGACGGCCACGCCCGGCTTTAGCACGACCAACGTGCCGACTTCGAAGG
>CAYXYM010000206.1:0-5547 GCA_964469285.1 uncultured Gammaproteobacteria bacterium
ACGATATTCCTCTCATGCGGGCTTGGTCTTGCCGAGGTGCTCGGCGCGGAGGACCTGTTCATCGGCGTGAACGCGGTCGATTTTTCGGGTTACCCCGATTGCCGGCCTGAGTACATCGCGGCGTTCGAGCGGCTCGCGAACCTCGCGACGCGCGCCGGCGTGGAGGGTGGGCGCATGACCATCCACGCGCCGCTGATCGAACTGAGAAAGGCAGAGATCATCAAGGCGGGGCTCGTGCACGGCGTCGACTATGCGCGCACGGTGTCGTGTTACCGCGCTGACGACGACGGGCGCGCGTGCGGCCGTTGCGATGCGTGTCGGATTCGCGCAAACGGTTTTAAAGAAGCGGGCGTCGACGACCCGACGCGGTACCGTGCGTGAGCCGTTTCCGGTATCATCGCGTTCCTTCAATTTGTCTGCAGGGCCGTTAGCTCAGTTGGTAGAGCAGCTGGCTTTTAACCAGTTGGTCGTAGGTTCGAATCCTACACGGCCCACCATTTTATTCGGCGATGCCTGCCGGCACGCCTCCACGGTCGGTGAAGACGCGGTCTTCACCTTCCTTCGCGCTTCGCGCGGGCCTTCTCCTGTGAGTACATCGGTATAATTCAACGTTCATGGCGTTTTCGGGGAACAAAATGCTGAAAGGTTTCTTAGTTTGGGTTGCGTTCTGTGTGTCGACGGTTGCTGTAGCGGAACCGCTCGAGTACTTCCTACCGGGCGATGCTGAATACGACGCTGCCATTCCGACGCCTGCGTCGGTCATCGGCCACGAAGTCGGCGAGTGGCACATCACGCACGACCGCTTGGTCCAGTACATGCGCGTGCTTTCGGAGACCTCCGACCGCGTTGAGTGGCGTGTGACCGGCAAGACGCACGAAGGCCGGCCGCTGTTGCTGCTCGCGATCAGCTCCCCAGAGAACCTCGCGCGGCTCGACGAGATCCGCGAGCGCCACCTCGCGCTCAGCGACCCGCGCCGCGACGCGCCGGCAATCGACGGCATGCCGGCGGTCGTTTGGATGGGGTACAGCGTCCACGGCAACGAGCCATCGGGCTCGAACGCCGCGCCGGTCGTCGCGTACCATCTCGCTGCGGCGCAGGATGCATGGACGCGGGAAATGCTCGATGAAACGGTCATCCTGTTCGACCCGAGCGTAAACCCGGATGGCCTGCAGCGCTTCGCGACGTGGGCGAACAGCCACCGTGGCATGACGCTCGTCGCCGATCGGCAGAGTCGCGAACACAACGAGGGCTGGCCGAGCGCCCGCACGAACCATTATTGGTTCGACCTGAATCGTGATTGGCTGTTGCTCACGCATCCCGAGTCGCGGGCGCGCATCGCCGAGTTCCAGCGGTGGCGCCCGAACGTGCTTACCGACCACCATGAGATGGGCACCGACCAGACCTTCTTCTTTCAGCCGGGCGTCCGCAGCCGACAGAACCCGCTGTTCCCCGCGCGCACGTACGACCTTACGAAAGAAATCGCCGAATATCATGCCACTGCGCTCGACGAGATCGGCTCGTTGTATTACTCGCGAGAGGGCTTCGACGACTTCTACCTCGGCAAGGGCTCGACCTACCCGGACATCCAGGGTGCAATCGGCATCCTGTTCGAGCAGGCAAGCTCGCGCGGACACCTGCAGGAATCGGTGAACGGCGACGTCTCGTTCCCGTTCGGGATTCGCAACCAGGTCGTGACCTCGTTCTCGACGCTGCGCGCGGCGAAGGACAAGCGCGCAGAACTGCTGCGCTGGCAGCGCGAGTTCTACGAAGCGGCGCTTCGCGATGGTTCGCGCGATGCGGCCCGCGGTTGGGTGTTTGGCGATGACGGCGACCCGGTGCGCGCTGCACGCCTCGTTGAAATCCTGCGCGCACACCGCATTGAAGTGCACCCGCTCGAAGGCGAAGTCACGATCGACGATCGCACCTACCACGAGGGTCGCGCGTGGGTCGTGCCGACTGCGCAAGCGCAGTACCGGCTCGCGCGCGGTATATTCGAGACGCGCACGGAGTTCACCGACAACACGTTCTATGACGTGTCGACGTGGACGCTGCCGCTCGCGTTTGGTCTTCCGTACGACGAGCTCGGGCGGCGGTTCAATGCGCGCCTGCTCGGTGAGGACGCCGACGTTGCGGCGCCGGCGCCGCTCGCCGATGACGCGCTCGCGTACGTGTTCGAGTGGAACTCGTATTTCTCACCGCGCGCCGCGCATCGGCTGTTGACTGTAGGAGCTCATTTACGCGTCGCGACGAAACCGTTCAGCGCCGACGTCGGCGGGGAGCGCCGCGAATTCGGCGCCGGCACGGTCGTCGTCCCGCTCGGCGTGCAGGAAGACGGCGCGGAAGCGGCTATCCGCGATGCGCTCCAGACCGCCAACCGCGAGGACGGCGTGACCGTGCACGCGCTGTCGACCGGGTTCGCGCCCACCGGCATCGACCTCGGCAGCCCGAGCATGCGTGCGCTCGAACTCCCGCAGGTTGCGTTGATCATCGGCACCGGCGTTTCACAGTACGAGGCCGGTGAGGTCTGGCATCTGCTCGACGAGCGTTTCGGGATGCCAGTATCGCTCATTGATCGCGACCGACTGAGCCGCGTGGGCCTCGACCGCTACACCCACATCATCATGGTGGACGGCCGCTACGCGGACACCGATGCGGAAAAGCTCGGCGACTGGGTCAAAGCGGGCGGCACGCTGTTCCTCGCGAAGGGCGCCGCGCGCTGGGCTGCGAAAGAGGAAATTGTCGAGCTCGAGTTCGCCGAAACCAAGGACGACGAGGACGCGCCGCGCCGCGACTATGCGCACGCGCGGCCCGATTCAGACCTGACGCTGCTGCGCGGCGCGATCTTCGAGACCGACGTCGACGTCACGCACCCGCTTGCCTGGGGTATCGCGCGGCGCTCGCTGCCGGTGTTCCGCGATTCACCACACGTGATGCAGCGCCCCGCGAACCGCTATGCGACGGTCGCGCAGTACACGGATTCGCCGCTGCTGTCGGGGTACTCGTCGGACGAGAACGCGGAGCGACTCGCCGGTAGCGCGTCGGTTGTCGCGCTGCGCGTTGGCTCAGGGACGGTGGTCGCGAGCGCGGACAATTTGAATTTCCGTGGGTTCTGGTACGGGACGAATCGCGTGTTCATGAACACGCTGTATTTTTCAGATTTGATTCGCTACTGATATCGCGGCGCAAAGGCGCCGCTCCCACATTTAATTCCTAACCGTGGACGGTTGGTTTGTTATGCCGGACGTCCGTTATCGGTGGGGGCGGCAGCTCATCGCTGACAATCGGCACGTCGGATGACGGCCACGCTTTCATCACGGCTTGTACGAGCGTCGCGAGCGGAATCGAGAAGAACACGCCCCACAGCCCCCACACACCGCCGAAGAACAGCACGGCGGCGATGATTGCGATCGGGTGCAGGTCCACGACCTCGGAGTAGAGGAGCGGGACCAGGATGTTGGCGTCGAACGCCTGGATCACGAAATAGGCGCCCATCACCCACGCCCACTCTGTGGTGAAGCCCCACTGGAAGTATGCGATGAGCATGATCGGGAACGTGACGATCACGGCGCCGACCCACGGAATCAGGACCGACAGCCCGACGAGCAGGCTCAACAGCGCGGCGTATTGCAGCCCGAACCAACTGAACGTCGCGAAGCAAATCGAGAAGATGATCAGGATTTCCCAGAACTTGCCCCGGATGTAGTTGCCGATCTGTCGGTCAACGTCGACCCAGACCGTCGTTGCAAGCGCGCGGTCGCGCGGCAGGCGCGCGCGGACCCAGCCGAGAATGCGCTCCTTGTCCTTCATCAAGAAAAACACCAGGATTGGCACGAGAATCACGTACACAATGACCGTCAGAATGGCGACGAACGAGCTCACGGTGCGTGCGAACAATTCCTGTCCGTAGGCCGTCACCTCGAGTTTCATGCTGTCGACCCATTGCAGGACCTGATTTTCCGAAAACAGGTTCGGATAGCGCGTCGGCAGTTCGAGGATGAGTGCCTCGGCGCGGATCAGCATCGCCGGGAGCTCCTGAAACAGCGCGGTCGCCTGGCGCGACAGCTTTGGAATCAGGTAAATCGCGACCGCGAGCACGAACAGCATGAACAGTGTGAATACGACCATCACCGCGGGCAGGCGCGGGATGCGTAAGCGCATGATTTGGCGTACCAAACCCTCAAGCAGATAGGCGACGACGACGGCGACGAAGAGCGGCGCCAGAATGTCGCTAAACCACAACACCGCGAGGAAGCCCGCGGCCAGCAGCAGCGCGAGAATCAGGACCTGCGGGTTCGACAGGTAGCGCCGATACCATTCCTTGACCAGTTCCATCGCGCGAGTATAGCAGCGGGACTGGTGCCTTATAATCGAGGCATGAGAGGGATAGCACTATTGGTTCTGGTCGCGGCGTTCGCCGCGGCACCCGCGTGGCCGGCCGACCTGCCGACCATGGGCAGCTCTGCGTCGCGCACGCTGTCACCGGACGATGAGGCGGCAATCGGACGGCAGGTCCTGCGCGACCTGCGCGAAGCGGGATACGTGCTCGACGACCCGGCGGCGACCGAGTACCTACAGTCGCTCGGGCAACGGCTCGCGTCCGTGAGCGGCGACCGCGCGCAGCGGTACACCTTCTTCCTCGTGGACAGCACCGACATCAACGCATTCGCGTTGCCCGGCGGCTACATCGGCATCAACTCCGGCCTGGTCATGACGACCACGAACGAGAGCGAACTCGCGGGCGTCGTCGCGCACGAAATCGCGCATGTCTCCCAGCGCCATATCGCACGCCAGTTCGAGCAAGCCGGGCGCTTCGATACCATGGCCGCCGCCGCCATCCTCGCCGCCATCCTGGTCGGTGCGACGAGCGGTCATACCGATGTCGCGCAGGCCGGCATCGCCGTCGGCCAGAGTGCGATGATCCAAAACCGCATCAATTTCACGCGCGCCCACGAACACGAGGCCGACCGCGTCGGTATCGGCACGCTGGCTGCAGCCGGCTTCGACCCCATGGGTATGGCGACGATGTTCGAGACGATGGAGTTGCGTGCACGCCTTTCGGGCACGTTCGTCCCTGATTTTCTGCGTACGCATCCCGTGTCCGCAGAGCGCATCGCCGAGGCGCGCGACCGGGCCGGAAAGGTCGAAGCGGACGCGCCGCGGCACAGCCGTGCGTATCAATTGATGCGTGCGCGCGTGCGCGCGCTGTCATCGGAGCCCGCCGAAGCGGTGCGCTGGTTCCGCGCGACGCTCGACGCTGCGCCTGAGGGTGAGCATGAGGCGCTGCGCTACGGGCTTGCGCTCGCGTTGACCGAGGCCGGGCAGGCGGACGAGGCGCGGCCGATTCTGGAAGAACTGATCGCGGGGGGCGAAGACGTCGTTTATTACCATCTTGCGCTCGCGGCCGCGGAGTTCAAGGCGCGGGAGACGGAATCGGCGCTCGCCCGCTACGAGCTCGCGATGCGCGTGTTTCCGCGCAGCATCGCTGTCACGCAGGCGTATGCGCAGTCGTTGTTGTATCTCGGGCGCGGACGGGAGGCGCTGTCGCAT
>CAYXYM010000207.1:0-3766 GCA_964469285.1 uncultured Gammaproteobacteria bacterium
GGACGGCGGCGGATTTGTTTCCGGGTCGTCGAATGCGGTGGCGGCGGTCGTGCCCTGGGCTTCGTACCAGGCGCGGACCACGAGGTCTGTCAGCGGATGGACGTTGACGATTTCCGGTGACTCGGCGTTGCTCACGCTGAAGAGCGCTGCGCCGGCACCCATATCGACGCGGACGAGGAACGGCGGCACCAATCCGCCAACGTCCATCGAGTACGTGCCGTCTGCACCGGTCGTCGCTTCGCGCGTCGTGCCCTCTGCATCCGCGACGGTGAGCGCCGCGCCTGCAATCGGCGCGCCAGTGGCAGCAACGCCGCTGAGCATCACTGCAACGACGTCGTCGTTAGTAATCGTGATGGTCGCGGACGCGGGAACCCCGGGCGTTGCGCCGGTCGCGTTCGACAGCGTCACCGTGAACGTTTCGTCGGCCTCTACGTCCGCGTCGTCCTCGATGGTGATCGTGATTGTCTTGTTCGTGGAATCGCCATCGGCCCAATTGAGCGTGCCGCTGGCTGCCGTGTAGTCGACCCCCGCGGTGGCGGTGCCGTCCGCGGTCGCGTACTGGATGCTCGCCGCGCCGTCGCTGCCGCCGGACCGCCGGACCGTGACGACGACCGTTCCGGCCCCCTCGGTCACGGTGAACGCAGTCGCCGTGAAGCTCAGCGCCCCAGGCGTGGGCTCAGGGTCGCTGCTTCCGCCGCCACACCCAGCCACCAGTGCCAGTACCAGGATTCCCGCCACGCCCTGTTTGATCATGTTCGCCCCCATTGCGGTCTGAGCCCGCGCGGTCCTACTCTATGTGCCGGGGTTCTGAGGAGTCTTGATGCAATCCTTATGAATTCCTTTGGGGGCGCGGATGCACGAAGTGTTTCGCCTGGGGGAGTTCGAGTTCGACGCCACGGTGTTGCGGCTCTATCGCGCGGGCACCGCGATCGACGTCGAGCCGCGACCGCTCGAAGTGCTCGCCGAGCTGCTGCGCGAGGCCGGTCAAGTCGTGACCAAAAACGACCTCCTTGCGAAAGTCTGGGCAGACCGCGTCGTGACGGAATCCGCACTGACGCGCTGCATCAATCAGTTGCGCGCCGCACTCGCCGACGACACGCGAACGCTCGTCCTGACCGTCCACGGGTATGGGTACCGCTATACCGGAGAAGTCCTTCGTCTCGACCGGCTGCCCTCGCCGTTGTCGCTCGCAGCGCCTGTCTGGATGCCGGAAGTGGATGGCGTACTCCCCGGGCGACCGCAATGGCAGCTCGTGCGCGCCCTCGACGCACGCGCCACCGTCTGGCTCGCGCGCCACCGCAAGACCGGTGAACAGCGCGCGTTGAAATTCGCGCTGAATGCGGAACGACTGAGCGGACTGAAACGCGAGCTCACCATCCACAGAATGTTGCAGCGGCTGCTGCCTGAACGCGACGACTATGCACGGCTGCTCGATTGCAGCTTCGAGACACCGCCCTATTTCGTCGAACTCGAGTACTGCGAGCATGGCAGCCTTGGGGACTGGCTTGCGGCGCAGGGCGGCGCCGACCACGTGCCGCTTGAGACACGCCTCGACCTGCTGGTCCAAGCGGCCGAGGGGCTCGCTGCCGCGCACGCGGTCGGCGTGTTGCATCTCGACGCAAAACCGAACAACCTGCTCGTGTGGATCGAGCGCGATGGACGGCCGCGCGTTCGCTGGACCGATTTCGGCAGCGGCCGCCTCCTTGAGCCCGAGCGCCTCGCGGAACTCGATATCACCCGATTGGGCCTGACGGACGCCGGCGCCACCGGTGACCGCGGGACCACGCCGTTTTACGTTGCGCCGGAAGTACTCGCGGGTCAGCGGCCTGCCGCGCCGGCCGACATTTTTGCGCTCGGCGTCATGTTGTTCCAGCTGGTGGTCGGCGATTTTCGACGCCCGATGGCACCCGGCTGGGAACACGACGTGCCGGACGAGCTGCTACGCGAGGACATCGCGGCGGCGGCGCATGGGTCGCCTGGGCAGCGGCTCTCCTCCGCAACTGACCTCGCTGCACGCGTGCGCGGGCTGGCTAAACGACGCACTGAGCGAGACGCGAGACGCGCAATGCTGGCCCGCGCTGCGCAACTACAGGCGCAAGTCGAGCGCAGCCGGATGCGGCGCCCGTGGATCGCGGCTGCAGGCATCATTCTCACCGCGGGCATGGCGACGAGTGTTTACTACTATCGCGACGCGGTCGTCGCACGCGACGCCGCGCGCGCGCAGGCGGAAATCGCCGAGGCGGTCACGCAGTTCTTCAACGAGGGCATCCTCGGGGCGGCGTCGACCTACCAGGTCGACTACAAAGGCGAACTCACGGTGCGCGAGGCCGTCGAGCGTGCGGCGACTCGCCTCGACGGACAGTTCCCGGACCAGCCGCTCGCCGAGGCGGCGGTTCGGGAGCGGCTCGCGACCCTATTCCTGCAGTCCGCCGACCTCGAGGACGCGGCGCATCATCTTGAGCGCGCTGCCGCGCTTTACGTCGCCGCCGGCGTCCCTGATTCGTTCGACGCACTGCACGTCGAGTATCTCCTCGCGGCGGTCCTCCTGTTCAGTTCTCGGTTCGATGAGGCTGAACGGTCAATCGACCGGCTCGACGAGACAATCCGACAGAATCCCGCACTGAAGCACGCGCTTCAGGGCGACCGCGATGCGCTGCGCGCGACGCTGCATCGTCAGCAGGAGCAATATCAGGAGGTCGTACCGTACTCGGAGCGCTTGCTTGCCGCACAGCAGGCGCGTCCCTACGACGCGATGTCGATGTCACTGCGTCGATACACACTCGGTCTCGATTACGCGCGTGTCGGCCGCTTCGCGGAGGCCCACGACCAGTTTCGCCAGGCCTTCGACATTCTGGCGAGCAGCGGCGATTCGAGCGGCGTGTTCACCGGACTCGCGAAGAGCGCGTACGGCACGGCGTTGATCGCCGAGGGGCGGTACGCTGACGCGCGCGATGTCCTCGCCGAAGCGTACGCGACGCTTTCCGCCTCGCACGGCCCGCGCAGCGAGTCCGCTGCAGAGGCGCAGATGCAACTATGCGTCGCGCTCGCCGGCCTAGGCGAACGAGAACAGGCGGTCTTGCGCTGCCGCGACGCTGTCGACGTGTTCCAAGAGCGGTTCGGTGCGGACAGCCATTTCACTGCGTTGGCATTGCGTAATCTTCGCGCCGCAGAGGCGTAACCAAAAAAAAGCCCCGCCGAAGCGGGGCTTTCTGTGAAACTTTAAATGCGTTTAGCCGGCCGTTACTTTGGTCGCCTGCAGGCCCTTCGGACCCTTCTCGCTTTCGAAGTTCACGGTCTGCCCCTCGGTCAGCGTACGGAAGCCCGCACCCTGAATCGCGGAGTAGTGGACGAAAACATCATCGCCACCGTCGGACGGAGCAATAAAGCCGAAGCCTTTTGCTTCGTTGAACCACTTGACGGTACCAGTTGCCATACTCATATACCTCTTTCGTTAAATAATCGGTGTAGCTTGAAGGGCGATGCAGGGACGAAAGGAGGGTTTTCCGAGCTTGGAACTTTCCACGAACCAGCAAAGCAGACGCTTCAGCTTTCCGGAGTATAGACCCCACTTACGGGTTTTTCCACCGTATAATTGCCTCCCCCTGCCGGGACGGGTGGCGGAACCATGGATGACCAGGATCGCGAAGACCTAAAAAGGCGCATCCGGGAGCTCAAACTCAAGCACCACGACCTCGACTGCGCCTTGCGGGCGCTGGCCGAAATGCCGGTCGTGGACCAGCTCCAACTGGCCCGGTTCAAGAAGGAA
>CAYXYM010000208.1:0-4367 GCA_964469285.1 uncultured Gammaproteobacteria bacterium
CAGCGCCGCGCGCGCCTCGCGGATGAATCGGGCGTCGGCGTCCCGCTGTGGCAGGCCGCGGCGGCCGGCGGCGCGCACGCGACCGGATTTGCGGTCGGGCGCATCGAGGAGGGCGCCTTCGCGGACTTCGTCGTGCTCGACGCGTCCGGCGCGCCCTGGGCCGGCATCGAGCCCGCGCGCTGGCCGGATGCGTGGCTTACCGGCGGCTCGCGCCATGACATCGCGTGCGTCTACGTCGGCGGGGCGCCGGTCGCGTGACGTCCTTCCGTTACCTGTCCGCCGCGGACCCGATTGGCGTCATCGCGAGCATCCCGCACACCGGTACTTGGTTACCCGACGCGCTGCGGGCGCGGCTCGCGTCCGACGCGATGCGCGCGCTGCCGATGACGGACTGGCACCTGCACGAACTTTATGACTTTTTGCCAGCGCTCGGCATCCCGGTCGTGCATGCGACGGTGTCGCGCTTTGCCGGCGACTTGAACCGGTCGCCCGAGCCGCTCGCCTTATATCCGGGTCGTGTCGAAACGAAGGTCATCCCCACGGCTACGTTCTGGGGTGATGCGGTGTGGGCGGAACCACCGAGCGACGAGGAAGCCGCGCGCTGGGTCGCCGATTGGCACCGTCCGTACCACGAGCGGCTGCAGGCGCTGATTGACGAGACGCGCGCGGCCTTCGGGCGCGTCGTTCTGCTCGACCTGCATTCTGTGGTGGGGCGCGCGAGCCTGATCCACGACGAGCTTGAGTACGACATCTATCTGGGTGACCGAGACGGCGCGAGTTGTTCACCCGAGGTTACGGACGCCGTCGATGCCGCGTATTGTGATGCAGGCCTGCGCGTGACGCGCAACGCGCCGTACAAGGGTGGCTTTATCACGCACCACTACGGCGGATTGGACGGCGTCGACGCGCTGCAAATCGAGATGGTGCAGCGCGTGTACATGGATGAGGCAGCACCGGATGGCGCCCCGACAAAGCCCCGTTTCGCAGGCGCAAAAGCGCGCCTGGAAACGGTCTTCAAACAATTTATCGGTCGGCTGGTTTGACGAACTTCAGTGTCATGCGGTCGCTTTCGCCGATCGCAATCATCGCTTCGCGGTTTGCCTCGTCGCCACCGAGCGTCGGGGGTAGCTCCCATACGCCGCGCGCATAGTCTTTCGTGTCGTTCGGGTTTGCGTTGATCTCCGAACGCGCTTCGAGCACGAGGCCGGCGGCGTCGGCGCGCTCGATCACGTAAGACTCCGGCACATACCCGCGCCGTGCGCTTTCCGCCGGGTCGACGCCCTCGGCCGCGCGGTGTTCGACGACGCCGAACACGCCACCCGGCTTGAGAACACGCGCCACTTCCGCGACGACTGCATCAAAGGTCCCGGCACTCATCCAGTTGTGCACATTACGGAAGGTGAGGACCATGTCTGCGGAAGCGTCGTCGACGCCGTCGAGTTGACCCGCATCGGATAGCGTCACCATCGTGGTGTTTCCGAACTCGGGTCGCGCAAGCATTTGCTCGTATCGGCTTACGACGCCGGGGCGGTACGCGGGCGGGTCGGTCGCTTCAAACTGCGCGCCGATCAGGCGGCCGTTCTCGCCGAGTGCCGGTGCGAGTACTTCGGTGTACCAGCCGCCGCCGGGGTACAGCTCCACGACGGTCATGCCGGGCTCGAGGCCGAAGAACGCGAGCGTCTCTTTCGGGTGACGGTATTGGTCCCGCGCGCGATTGCCTTCGCTGCGGTGTTCAGCGGCGATTGCCTTGTCGAGCAGATCGCCGTCATTGGCGTCCATCGCGGGCGCGCGGTCCGTGCCTTCCTCGGCCGGCGGCGGCATGCTCGCTGCGGCATCGTTATCCGCGGACTGATCGCCGCAAGCGGTTAGCAACGCGACGGCTGCAAGTATCGCGAGTAGTTGGAGTGCTTTCATCTTTTCCTTCTCCTGATATTGACTCTAAAAACCTGGGCCGTGCTCGGCGAGGAACGCCGCTTCGTCAGACGTCGATTCGCGGTCGAGCACGGCATTACGGTGCGGGAACCGGCCGAAGCGCGCGATGACGTCGCGGTGCTTGCGTGCGTAATCGGTGAACAGCGCGAACATGCGCTCACCGCCCGTCGGAGCATCCCGCTCGAGCCGCTCGAACAAGTCGACTGCGCGGTCCTGCATTGCGAGGTCTTCCGCATGTTCGAGGGGCAGGTAGAAGAATACCCGCTTTATGGGCGCCAATGTAGCGTCATCGCCGTTCGCGACGCCCGTCAACGCGAGTTCGAGCGCGCGCGCATCCGTCGCGAAGGCCCCGGAGCGGCCACGGAACAGGTTGCGCGGCAACTGATCCGTGAGCAGGATCAACGCGAGCCGGCCCTCCGGCGTTCCGGCCCAGTCCTCAAGGCGTCCGGCGGACGCTTCCGCAACCAACTTCCCAAATGCGCGGCGTAGTTGCGCGTCAACGTCCTCTGAGGCCCCAAACCACAGGCTGTAGCGGTCATCGGGCGGCAAACCCGTCGGCCCTGGCTGGCCGAACCAGTAATCGAGCAGTTCGCGCGCTTCGACTGGTAACGTCACGGCGCGCTCGGGCCGAGCAACACCGCATTCAGGAACAGGCGGTCGGCCCCGCGCCAGTAACCGCGAAAATTCGGGTCCTCGGCGAAGCGGATTACGCGGCCACGACCCACGCGTTCCTCATACAGGAACACCGCGCCGGGCAGGCGCTCGCGGTTTTCCGGCCACAGGTGGCCCGCGATGTGCAAGGCCTCGGTGTCCGCGTAATGCGCGACAACGCGCTTGTCGCGACTCGGCGGGCCCTCCGGCGCGAGCCAGACACGGTTCGAGGTCGCCAGAACCGGAAGGCTGTCGCCGTACCCGGACGCGAGCCAGTCATTACGGTCGAACTCGGCGCGGATGAACGCACCGGGCACGGTGATGCGCTGTGGTTTCGTGTCCTCGTCGAGTTCGTGCCAGTCGCGCAACGCTGCGAGCTCAAGTGCTTTTTGCACCCACTCGGCGCTCGAGCCAATCGTGACCAACGTGCCGCCATCCTTGACCCAGCGCTTGAGCCGCGCGATACCGTCTTCGCCGAGCAGCGTTGTGAGCTCGTCCGCTTGCGTGAGCGCGGGCAGCACGATCGTCGTATACCGCTCGAGCGGCGTGGCGCCGAGCGATCGCGTGCGCAGTACCGTCGTCGGAATTCGGTATTGCTGGTCAAGCGCATGCCATGCCCAGCCAAATGATTGCGCGTGCACGGGATGGTCGCCGACCAGCGCGACCTCGGGCGGTCGCAGCGAGAACATCTCGCCCGCGCTCAATGCCGGGAGGCCGCCCTCGGCGAGACCGCCCGCCGCCGCGCGCACGTCGAGGTTGAATGCCTCTGCGAGCGCCACGAGCTTTGCGTGCACGTCGCCGTCAGCCGTGTTGCGCACGACGGCGGTGCCGCTGCCGAACGCATGGCCGCCCTGCGTGAACGCGAGCGGTGAAATGCGTACGCGCACGCCGTCGCGGCGCAATAGTGCAGCGACGGCCGGCGTTGCGGACTGGCGCCCATCGATCAACCACGCATAAGCGTCCGCTGCGGGCATCGCCCGCGTTGGTGCGTGCCAACGTTCGACCGACGGCGCGCCGGCGCCCGTCGCATGCGCGTCCAGGTTGAACAACAACGGCAGCGAATACGCGGTGATGTCGTAGAAGCGGGGGTTATCCGCGCGCTCGAGGCGCTCGCGCGCCTGCTCGAGGAAGGCCTCCGGCAGCTCGAGGTGCCGCTCAAGCAGGGTGCGCAGCAGGCGGTTGCGCGGCTGTGCGGCTTCGATGACGAGTGAGCCTGCGGGCAGCGTGCCGCGGATGCCACGAATTGAACCAGCCTCGGTCGTCGCATGCACTTCGATGCCGTTCCGTTCGAGCGCTGCGGCAAGTTCGTGCGTGAGCTGTGGGTCGCCATTCGCGGGAATCACGTAGCGGCGCGTTCCGCGAGCGCCGTCCGCGACCGCGTCGCGTGCGGCCGCTGCGTAATCGCGCAGCAGGCGCTCGCGGTGCTCTGCCGAGACGCGCACGGCCGTCAGCGCTGCCGTGTACTGTTGTGTCGCCGCGTCGAGCAGCGTGCGCACCGATTCGTCGCTACGCTCGAGCGCAAGCCCGCGCGACGAGCCCTGCTCGTACAGCATGCCGATCGCGCCCTGGTAACTCGTCCACGAGGTGGTGTAACCGGGATAGAAGTAGTTGTAGAACTGCTTCGTCGTGTAGTCGAAGCCCGCGGCGTCGAACGCCTGCGCGTACGCAGCGCCGAACAGCTCGAAGCCGCTGGTCGCGAAGTCCGGAAAGTACGGTGCGACCGGGTCGGTCGGCGGGTCGAAGAAGAATTCATTGTTGGAACCCATCTCGTGCAGGTCGACGGC
>CAYXYM010000209.1:0-6573 GCA_964469285.1 uncultured Gammaproteobacteria bacterium
CGCGCCGGCGTGCTCGGGATCGCGCTCGTCGCGCTCTGGCTCGCGCGCGACCCCGACAGCCGCGTGTTGGAACTCGTCGCGTGGGCGTGGGCGGGCTTTGGCGCCGCGTTCGGGCCGGCCGTCATCTTGTCGTTGTACTGGCCGCGCATGAACCGCGCCGGCGCACTCGCCGGCATCGTTGTGGGTGGAACAACGACGATTGTTTGGCCGATGTTCCGGGGCGGTGCGCCGATTTTCGACCTGTATGAATTGGTGCCGGGGTTCCTGCTGTCCACCCTCGCCATCGTCACAGCGACGCTCCTCACGAGTCGACGCTCCGTCGCCTAATCGTCGCGGCACGGGTGCCAGAGTTAAATGTGGGAGCGGCGCCTTTGCGCCGCGATTCTAGTGCAGCGGCAACCGCACGCGCGCGACGGCGCCGCGGTGTTCACGCCGGTTCTCGAGCGCGATCGAACCGCCGTGGTTCTCCACGATTTCACGTGAAAGCACGAGACCAATGCCGGTGCCGCCCGGCTTCGTCGTGAAAAACGGCACCCATAGGTTGTCGGTGCGCGCGATGCCGGGTCCGTCGTCTTCAACTTCAAGTTCGAGCATCGCGCCTACGCGGCGCCAGCCAACGCGCACCTCGCCAATCTCGCCGCTCGCCTCGACCGCGTTTTTCAACAGGTTGATCAGCATCTGCTCGAGTTGATCCGGGTCGGCGCGCAGCGCCACGGTCGTGCCCGGGTTCACAGCGATGCGCGCGCCGCTCTGCAACGACACCGCGCGGCGCACGAGCGCACCGAAGTCGACCGCCTGCAACGTCGGCGCCGGCAACCGCGCGAGACGTGCGTACGCGCCCATGAAACGGCCGAGCGATTCGGCGCGGTCGCCGATCACCGACAAGCCGGACGCCGCATCATCCTGCCAATCGTGCGGCAACGGGTCGCGCTTCATCAGCGACTTCAGCGTCGCGGCCATCGACTTGATCGGCGCGAGCGAGTTGTTGAGCTCGTGCCCGATGACGCGCACGAGCCGCTGCCAGGCTTGGCGTTCCTCCTCACGTAACGCACGACTCAACTCTGAAATCACGAGCAGTTCGTGCGGACGTCCGCCTTCTCGGAACCGACGTCGCCGGACTTCCCATCGGCCGCTACCGCCCGGGAAACTGCGCGTGACGATCCGACCGGAGGGTTCGTCGAGCAGTTGTGCGAGCCCAAGCGACTCGGCGGTGCGCCCGATCAGCTTCGCCTGCTCGGCGCCGAGCAGCGCCTCACCGGCGCGGTTCGCGAGCCGCAGCTTGCGCTCGGCGTCGAACGCGAACAACGCCATGTCGATTTCCGCGCTCATCTTCTGCAGCAGCACGCCTGCCTCGAGCGCCTCAAGTCGCTGGTAATGCAGCGTGCGGCTCAGGGTATTCACTTCGATCATGACCTCGCCGACCGCATCCTCGGGGTCAATCGTGCGGCCGCGTAGCGAGTAGTCCCCCTCACGCAGCGCCTCGAGCAGGTTCGCGAGCGACTGTAGCGGGTAGGTGACGCGGCGCAGCACCGCAAACGCACCCCCGATCAACAGCACGGTAATCGCGCCGAAGGTCGTCCAGCGAATGGCCCCACTCGCCTCCCATTGGAGCAAGGCGACTGATGCGACCAGCCATGACGGCAGTGCCGTCAGGAAGGTGACGAGCAGTATCCGGTCCTGGAACCGAATCCGACGCCGGCGTCTCACAGGCCGAACTTCTCCATGCGGCGGTACAGCGCGGAGCGGCTGACGCCGAGCTCATCGGCGGCCGCGACCACATTGCCATCGTGCCGTCGTAGTGCCGCGGTAATCGCCTCGAGCTCAACGTTATCAAGCGTCATCGGCCCGCGTGGGCCCGATGCCGTGGCGGCGGCGTCCAGGCGCAAATCGGCAGGCGAGACCGCGCTGCTTGGGCACATCAAGACCGCGCGCTCCACGACATGGCTGAGCTCACGCACATTGCCGGGCCATGGATATCGGCGCAGTGCCGCAAGCGCACCGTCGGTAAAACCATCCACGCGGCAGCGGTGACGCCCTGCGTGCTTCATCAAGAAGCGCTGCGCGAGCTCGACGAGATCTTCGGCACGGTCGCGCAGCGGCGGCAAGTGGATGTGGATGGTGTTCAGACGGTACAGCAAGTCCTGGCGGAACCGCCCCGCTTCGATTTCCTCGTCGAGATTGGCATTCGTCGCGGCAACCACGCGCACGTCCGTCTTCAGCGTCCGCGACGATCCGAGTCGCTCGTATTCGCCGTCCTCGAGCACGCGCAACAGCCGCGCCTGCTGCGGCAACGGAATGTTCGCGATTTCGTCGAGGAACAGCGTTCCGCCGTCCGCGAGCTCAAAGCGGCCGACCCGATCGGACTTCGCATCGGTAAACGCACCCTTCACGTGACCGAACATCTCGCTCTCGAATACGGTCTCGGCAAGGCTGCCGATGTTCACGACCACAAGGCTGCTGTCCTTGCGCGTCGATCGATCATGAATCATGCGCGCGATGACGCCCTTGCCAGTGCCGCTCTCGCCGGTCACGAGTACGTTGGCGTCGGACGGCGAAACCTGCGTGACCATGTCGATTACAGGCTTCATCACGCGCGAGTTCGCGACGAGGTCGCCGTCGGCGGCAATGAGATCGCGGTGCTCGGTTTCGAGCGCGCGTGTGCGGCGCAACGCCTGACCGAGCGCGACCTGCGTGCGCATGACCGTGAGCAAGCGCGGGTTGTCCCACGGTTTCTCAACAAAATCCTGTGCGCCGCGGCGCATTGCCTCCACGGCGAGCTCGATCGTGCCCCACGCGGTCATCACCACAATCGGCACATACGCATCGAACGCGCGGATGCGCGCAATCGCATCGAGGCCTTCCTCCCCCGATGTCGTATCCCGCGTGTAGTTGAGGTCCATCAGTACCGCATCGGCCGCACTCGCGCGCAATGCGTCGAGCAATGCGCCGGGATGGTTGAAGGTCTCAGTCTGGTAACCCTCGCCCTTGAGCAGTAACCGCAAGGCCTCGAGCACGTCGCGTTGGTCATCGGCGACGAAAATTCTGGGTGCGCGTGTTTCCATACTCAATAGTATGCCCTACCGCGCGCCGAGTGCATCGCCCGATTGTCCGGTTTGGTTGCGGCCGCCATGATGGAAATGCACATCATGCAAGGAGGCATCCGTGAACGAAACCGTTCTCGTCATCGGGGACTACCAGCAGACTATCGCCGTCGTAAGGTCGCTCGCGCGGTCCGGACGCACGGTCATCGTCGGCGAACACTCGCGTCGCGCATTCGCGGCGTTGTCGCGCCATACGCACGGCACCTGGAAACACCCCGATCCGCAAAGAACGGCCGAGTTCACCGCCGCGCTCGACGCCCTGCTCGCACGGCGCCGAGATATCCGCTGGATATTCCCAGTCGGCGAGTCCGACCTGCTTGCGCTCGTCGCGTGCCGTGACCAACTCAAACATCGCGTCCAAATGGCAATGCCGCCGCCGCATACGATGACCGCGTGCCTCGACAAACCCACGAGCTACGAGATTGCCAACCAACTGAAAATCCCGCAGGCGCGCAGCGCGACTGCGCAGGACTTCCTCGACCTTCAGGCCTGCGTTTCCGAGATTGGCATCCCACTGGTCGTTAAATGTCCGGATTCCACCCGGCTCCTCGACGGACGCAAGGCGCTGATCATCCGATCGGACGACGCGTTCGCGCGCTGGCGCGTGACGCTTGCCGACGCGCGATACCCACTGGTCGTGCAGTCGTGGTTCAACGGTGCACGGCACAACTGCCAATTCGCGGCCGTTGACGGGCGCATCACCGCTTACTTCGAGCAGCGGGTGCTGCGCACCGACGAACCCGACGGCACGGGGTTCGGCATCGAGGGTATTTCGGTCCCGCCGTCGCGAGACCTCTACGCCTACACCGCCGCGCTGACCGAGTACTTGCGTTACGACGGCATCGGTTGTGCGCAGTTTCTGGTGAATGATGACGATGACACGTGCGCGTTTCTCGAGCTCAATCCGCGCCTCGATGCCACTTGCGAACTCGCCGTTCGCTGCGGCGTGGACCTGCCGCGATTCGCGCTTGAGCCGGCTGCGTCGTCGCCCAGCGCCTATCGGGTCGGGCGACGGTTTCATTGGCTGCTCGGCAACTTGCGGGCGCTGAGCGCGTTGATCAAGGATGACGCGCCGGCGCGCCACGCCATCGGTGCTGCGCTGCGTGAGACCGCCGCCGCGCATTGGCGCGCCGATTACAAACTCACCTGGGAGTGGACGGATCCGCTCCCGAGCCTGTTTATGTATTGCCACGCATTCCTCGTCGGCGGGCGCAATCACATCCATGCATCGGGCATCGCGAATAGGTCCCACTGAGATGAGACAACCACCCGGGATGGTGTGGGTTGGCTTCGCCCTCATCCTTCTCGTCCTCTGCATACCGGTCGCCGGAAAGCTCATTTGGGGCATCCCCCCTGAAGACATGCTGCGGGATACGGCCGCAGTGCTCGGCGGACCCGCGTATGCAGGTGTGCTGTCGACGCTCGGTCTCATGTTGTGGGCGTGCACCGCCGCGTTGTGTCTGTACACCGCGGCGGTGCAGCCGCTCGCGCGTGGGTTCTGGCTAACCGCGGGCGGCATCACGCTGATGCTGTTGGCTGACGACTGGCTGCTTCTGCACGAAAACGCATTCCCGGTTTACCTCGGAGTCTCCGAATACATCGTCTACGGCGCGTACGCGCTGGCACTCGCCTACTACTTGATTCACTTCCGGCACCTGCTCTTGCGCGCCGAGTACTGGCTCGTGCTCGTTACACTCGGGAGCTTCGCTGCATCGCTCGGCATCGACCGCCTCGATGGTGTCATCGACATCCCCGGCTTCTACCTTTTCGAGGACGGCGCGAAGCTCATCGGCATCACGAGCTGGCTTATGTTCCACGCGCGCCTGTCGGTTTCATTCGTAACGGAGCGCGACCGCTGGGTCGACTTTGCCAGCGCGCCGCGCCGGCAACCACGCGGCGAGCGCGCCCGTCGCGCCGATGACCGCAATCGCCATCGCCCACGCCCACGGGTCGGTGGCGTCCAGCCCGAATAGCAACGCACTCAGGCGCTCCGAAAATACGACGGCCACGAGCAGCGCACTCATGGCACCCAGCGCAACAATCGCGAGCGCGCGCCGCAGGATCATCGCCACCAGTCGGTCATCGCTTGCGCCGATTGCCTTGCGCACCGCGAGTTCACCGCGCCGCGCCTCGACCGTATGCTGCATCGACGCGTAGAGGCCGATCATGGTCAGCACCAGCGCCAGCAGGCCGGTGCCGACGGCGAGTCGGCTGCGCGCACGCTCGCTGCGGAACAAGCCGTGAATCATTTCATCCATCGGTTGCACCGATTCAACGACCCTCATCGGCATGTGCTTCACCGCCAGCTCCTCCATCACCGGTTTCAGGACCTCCGGCGCGACAGTCCCACGCACGACGGGCGTCGCGCCGAAAAACGCGGAGCCCAATGACCGGTAGTAAATGGGCTGCGGAGCCACGCCGACGTCGCCAACAACGCCGACGACCGTGAAAGTTTCGCGTGGCGGCACCTCGCCGTCTGCGGTTCGATTCATGATCAGCGTGCCACCGCGTATTTGCACACCCATCGGGGGATGGAATTGCTCGCCGATCACGTCGACTCGCCCCCATAGCTGTTGCGCAAGCGCCTGACTGATAACGACCTCATCGCGCTCGGTGGTTTCAAACGGGCGCCCCTGCAGGAAAGGGATTCGCAGAATGCGGAACAGATCCGCGGAGACGTGGTTCGCATACGCGCGTCGCTGCGACTCGGGCGGCTGCTGGTCCGTGTCGGCGAGCTCGACGACTTCCGGCGTGAGCCGACCATGGACAACTGGAACAACCGCCGCGAACGCGAAGCCTTCGATATCCGGCAGCGCGCCGAGTCGCGCATCGAAATCCGCCTGCATCGCCCGGCCCTGCTCTTCATCCATTCGAAACGACCCGCCGGCGCGCCGGTCCCAACCGGCCGTAACAATATGGACGTCGGCGGGGTCCAAGCCGACTTCGGCGTTCTCGAGCCGCCAGAGGTCGGCGACGAACAACGCGCCCGCGAGCACAATCAGCGTCGCCGCAAGGACCTGGAGCGCGAGCAGCGGCTGCAATTTGCCAGCATGCCGGCCGACCGCCGATGGCGAGGCGGCACCAAGGCTCGGCTGCTGCGCGATCCGCAACGCGGGCACGAGGCCCGTGATGCACGCGACAACGACCGCGGCCGCAAGCGCGAACACGAACACGCGCCAGTCACTGTCGACCGCGGTCATCCGCGACCACCCGTCCGCAAACGGCGGCACACGCAACAACAGCGTTTTGAGCCAGAAATGCAGCAGAATTCCGAGCGTACTCGCAATCGCGACGAGGGCCGCGGCTTCGACGAACAGCTGGCGGACAATCGCACCGCGGGACGCGCCGATCGCGAGGCGTGTGCGCAGCTCCTGTAACCGACCGCTGCCACGCGCGAGAAAGAACGACGCAAGATTCAGGCTCGCGACGAGCACGACGAGCACCGCGCCGCCGATGAGCAGCTCGGTTTGCC
>CAYXYM010000210.1:0-3128 GCA_964469285.1 uncultured Gammaproteobacteria bacterium
ACCACGCGCGCGCGCAGATCCCTGCCATTCACGCGGATGGCATCATTTGCGCGATCGCCGACGTCAGCGCTCGACTCGTCGGCGGATTTCACGTACGTGCCGATACCGCCATTCCACAGCAGGTCGACCGGCGCTCTCAGCAGCTGGCGAATCAGTTCCTGCGGCGTGAGCGCCACGCTGGCGTCCAGCGATAGCCAGGCGGCGACCTCGTCAGACAGACGGATGGATTTCGCGCTACGCGCGACGATCATGCCGCCCTTGGAGAGCAGCGATACGTTGTAATCGGCCCAACTGGAGCGGGGCAGGGCAAACAATCGCTCGCGCTCCGGGTAGCTCGTCGCTGCGTCCGGGTTCGGGTCCAAGAAAATGTGGCGGTGGTCGAACGCCGCTTTCAGACGAATGTGCCGCGACAGCAGCATGCCGTTGCCGAACACGTCGCCGGACATGTCGCCAATGCCGACCACCGTGAAGTCGGTCGTCTGCGTGTCGATGCCAAGCTCGCGGAAATGGCGCTTGACGGATTCCCAGGCGCCTTTCGCGGTGATGCCCATTTTCTTGTGGTCGTAGCCGTTCGAGCCACCGGAAGCGAACGCGTCGCCGAGCCAGAATCCGTACTCGGCGGAAATGGCATTGGCGATGTCGGAAAACGTCGCGGTGCCCTTGTCTGCGGCGACGACGAGGTACGGATCATCCTCATCGTGGCGCAGCACGTCTGCGGGCGGGACGAGCTTGTCGTTGACGAGGTTGTCTGTGATGTCGAGCATGCCGCGGATGAAGGTGCTGTAGCACGCGACCACTTCCTCCATCAGTGCCTCGCGACTATCTGTGTGTGGCGGGCGCTTCATCACGAAGCCGCCTTTCGCGCCGACCGGCACGATCAGCGTGTTCTTGACCGTCTGCGCCTTCATCAAGCCGAGTACTTCGGTGCGGAAGTCCTCACGCCGGTCCGACCAGCGCAGCCCACCGCGCGCGACCTTGCCGCCGCGCAGATGCACGCCCTCGACGCGCGGCGAGTACACCCAGATCTCGAACATCGGGCGCGGAAGCGGCAATTCGGGGATGCGCGACGGGTCGAACTTGAACGACACATACGGTTTCGGGCCGCCATCTGGCCCCTTCTGATAGAAGTTTGTCCGCAGCGTTGCCATGACGACGCCGTAGAAGCCCCGCAGGATGCGGTCCTCGTCGAGGCTCGCGACCGACTCGAGCGCGCCCTCGATGTCGCGGATGCAGCGTGATGCGCGCTTGTCGGCGTCGCTGCGATTCGACGGGTCGAAACGGGCCTCGAACAGGTCAACGAGCATCGCGGCGATGCCGGAATTTGCGGACAGCGTCTGCTCCATGTATTGCTGGGAGAACGGTAGTCCGGTCTGCAGCAGGTATTTGCAGTACGCGCGCAGCAGCGTCGTTTGGCGCCAGGATAGCTTCGCCGCGAGGACGAGTCGGTTGAAGCTGTCGTTCTCCGCGTCGCCGCGCCAGATGCGGTAGAAGGCTTCCTGGAAGATGTCCCGAATTTCCTCGAGCGGCCGGTTGCCGCTGTATCCCATGTCGAAGTCCTGAATCCACAGCGTCCGATCGGGAAGGCGGACTTCGTACGGGCGCTCACTGATCACGCGCAGGCCCATGTGCTCGAGCATCGGCAATGCGTCCGAGAGCGGAATCGGCGATTCGTTACGGAAAATCTTGAAGCGCAGCATGCCCTCCGGGCTCTTCTGCGGCTTATACAGCGACTGCGGCAATTCGAGGTCCGCCTTCAGTCGGGCGAGGCGCTCGACGTCGAACGCCGCGGCTTTCGGCGTCACGTCATCGACGTACGCGGGCGGGAAGTAATCTCCGTACTCACGGAACAACTGCAGACCGTGCTCTTCGTCAAATTTCTCGATCAGCGCATCACGCAGCTCGTCGTGCCAGGAGCGCACGGCGATGGCGAGTTGCTCCTCAATCTCGCGGTGATCGAACTTTGCCGGTCGGCCCGGCTTCGTGTGCACGACGACGTGAAGCCGTGCAAGCGCGGATTCGGACAGGCGTGGCTGGGATTCGATGGACTCGCCTTTCAGCGCATCCATCAGCACTGCCTGGATGCGTTCGCGGATCTGTGTGTTGTAGCGGTCGCGCGGGACGAACACCAGGCACGACCAGAAGCGACCGAACGCGTCGCGACGCATGAACAAGCGCGTGCGCTGGCGTTCCTGGAGTTGGAGAATGCCAATCGTGATGTCGTACAGCTCATTGACCGACGCCTGGAACAACTCATCGCGCGGGAACGTCTCGAGGATGTTCATCAAGGCCTTGCCGGAATGGCTCGCCGCCGGCATGCCGGCGCGCTCCATGACCTGATGAACTTTTTGCTTCAGTAGCGGAATGTCGCGCGGGCTTTTGTTGTATGCACTCGACGTGAACAGGCCAAGGAACCGCGTCTCGCCGCAGACCTTGCCGTCCTTGTCGAATCGCTTTACGCCGATGTAATCGAGGTATCCGGGGCGATGTACCGTGGCGACCGAATTCGCCTTAGTGATAATCAGCAATTCCAACGCGCGTGCGCGTGCGCGGATTTCCTTCGGCAATACGTTGAAGCTGGGTTGTCCGGGACGCTCGGTGCTACGCAGGATGCCGAGGCCGGTGTCGGGGACAACCTTCAGTATGTATTCGTCGTTGTCGGTGATGAGCTCGTAATCACGTACGCCGAGGAACGTGAAGTGGTCGTTCTCGAGCCACTCGAGGAATCGCTTCCCGACTTCAATCTCCAGGGCTTTCAGCGGCGGTGGGTCGGTATCGAGCGCCTCGCGCACTTCGAGACATCGCGCACGCATCGCTTTCCAGTCCTCGACGGACGCGCGGACATCGGCGAGCGTTTTACGGATGTCCTGCTCAAGCGCCTCGAGGACCTCCGGCTCCGTCTGCCGTTCGATCTCAATGTGCATGAACGACTCGGCAATCGTGCCGTCGTTCTGCTCACTTGTGCAGAACACTCCGGTGAATTTGCCGGCATTGTCACGCGCGACGTAGAAGATTGGGTGGATGGTCAGATGCACCATCAGCCCGTGGCGGTTCATCAGCATCCCGAGCGAGTCAACGAGGAACGGCATGTCGTCGTTCACGAGCTCGACGATGGTATGTGTCGATTCCCA
>CAYXYM010000211.1:0-3111 GCA_964469285.1 uncultured Gammaproteobacteria bacterium
TGCCGACGAGCTTGCCGTCATGGGCTTGTTCGAGGTACTCGGGCGACTGCCGCGCCTGTTCAAGGTGCGGCGCGAGCTCGTCGATGCGATGGCCGAGTGGCGCCCGGACGTATTCGTCGGCATCGATTCCCCCGATTTCAACCTCCCGGTAGAGACGGGCCTCAAACGCGCGGGTCTGCGCACCGTGCACTATGTGAGCCCGACGGTGTGGGCGTGGCGGCCGGGTCGCGTCGCCACCGTCGCGCGCGCCGCCGACAGGGTGCTGTGCCTGTTGCCATTCGAGCCCGCGTACTACGAGGGTATCGCCGAGTTCGTTGGCCACCCGCTCGCGGACCGGCTCGCACTCGACGAGACGCGGCGCGCGCAGACGCGCGAACGGCTCGGCTTTTCCGGCGACGCGCCAGTGCTTGCGGTGCTGCCCGGCAGTCGGGGCAGCGAACTCAAGAACCTCGGTGCCGTGTTTGCGGGTGCAATCGGCAAGCTCGGCATCGACCGCGTCGTCGCGCCGATGGTCAACGACCGACTCGCTGCGCAATTTGCACGCGCTTGCGAACGCCACGCGCCCGGCGTCCCGGTCGTTGTGACGCGCGAAGAATCGCGCCTCGTGATCGAGGCCGCCGATGTCGTGCTCACCGCGTCGGGGACCGCGACGCTCGAATGTCTCCTGCTCGACCGACCGATGGTCGTCGCGTATCGGCTCGCGCCGCTGACTGCGTGGGTACTGCGCACGTTTGGTCTGCTCCGGATCGACACGTTTTCACTGCCGAACCTGCTTGCCGGCGCGCGCGTGGTGCCCGAGTTGATCCAGCAGGACGCGACGGCCGACCGGCTCGCGCTCTCAGTGAGCTTGTTGATTGAAGACGGCAATGCGCGCGCCGCGCAGCACGAGGCCTTCGCACGCGTGCGCGGCATGCTGAAAACCGGCGCCGACGAACGCGCCGCCATCGCAGTGTTGGCGCTGGTGGGGAAAAGCACGTGATGCAAAATACTGACAAATCGCGGCGCGAAGGCGCCGCTCCCACACTTGGCGCCGCTCCCACACTTGGCGATTCTTTAATCGCTGGGGTTGACGAAGTGGGCCGCGGCCCGCTGGCCGGTCCCGTCATCGCCTGTGCGGTCATCTTCGATCCATCGAAACCGAGGATCCGCGGCCTCACCGACTCGAAGCTCCTGACCGCTGCGCGACGCGAAGTGCTCGCGGACAAGATTCGTGAGCGCGCACTGTGCTGGGCGATCGGTCGCGCGAGCCACGAAGAAATCGATCAACTGAACATCCTGCACGCCGCGATGCTCGCGATGGAGCGCGCGGTGTTCGCGCTGACACACGCGCCGTCGCGCGTGTTGGTCGACGGCAACCGACTGCCCAAACTGCCGTGCCCGGGCCAGGCGATTGTCGGCGGCGACCTCAGCGTGCGCGAGATTTCCGCCGCATCGATTCTTGCGAAAGTCACGCGCGACGCCGAGATGTGCGCGCTGCACGAGCAGTACCCGCAGTGGGGCTTCGCGACGCACAAGGGCTACGCGACGCCGGAGCACCTCGCGGCGCTTGCGAAGCACGGCCCATGCCCCGTGCATCGGCGCTCATTCGCGCCGGTCGCGCGCTGCGTGGACCTGATCGGCGTATGACGACGCCGTTCGTCCACTTGCACCTGCACAGCGAGTACTCGCTGGTCGACAGCGTCGTGCGCATCGGCCCACTGATCGAGGCGGCCGCCGCCGCCGGCATGCCGGCCCTCGCGCTCACCGACCAATCGAACCTGTTTGCCGCAGTGAAGTTCCAGCGCGCGGCGCTCGCCGCGGGCATCCAGCCGATTCTCGGTGTGGATCTTCTCGTCGAGCACGCCGACGACCCCGAAGCGCCGACGCGCGTCGTGCTGCTCGCGCAGGACCGTGTCGGTTATCTGAACCTCACACACCTCGTGTCACGCAGTTACACCGATGGCCAGCACCGCGGTGAGCCGCGCATCCAGCGCGAGTGGCTGACGGGGCATAGCGACGGCCTGATTGCTTTGTCCGGCGGCCGTCTTGGCGACGTCGGCCGCGCGCTGCTCGCGGGCAATGCTGCGCTCGCCGACCAGCTCGTGACCGAGTGGGGCGCGTTGTTCCCGGGCCGCTATTACCTCGAGCTGATGCGGACCGGTCGCCCCGGCGACGAGGCGTGTGTGCACGCGACGGTCGAGCTTGCGGCGCGTCGCGGCGTGCCGGTCGTCGCGACGAACGACGTGCGCTTTCTGGACGGCGAAGATTTTGAGGCGCACGAGGCGCGTGTGTGTATCCGCGACGGTCGCCAGCTCAATGACAAGCGCCGCCCGCGTCGCTACTCGCGCCAGCAGTATCTGCGCAGCGGTGACGAGATGGCGGCGCTGTTCGCCGACGTGCCCGAGGCACTCGAGAACGCGACCGCGATTGCGCGCCGTTGCAGCTTCCGACTCGAGCTCGGCACCACCAGCCTTCCTGACTTTCCGGTACCGGCGGGGCAGACACCGGAGTCCTATTTACGCGATACGGCGCGCGCGGGTCTCGAACGGCGCCTCGCCTCGGAGCCACCGACCGAGTCGCGCACGGTCTACGACGAGCGCCTCGACTTCGAGCTCGGGGTCATCGGTGCGATGGGTTTCGCGAGCTACTTCCTAATCGTCGCCGACTTCTGCGATTGGTCGCGCAACAACGGCGTGCCGGTTGGGCCGGGCCGTGGTTCGGGTGCGGGCTCGCTCGTCGCGTGGGTGCTCGGAATCACCGATCTCGACCCGATTCGCTACAAGTTGCTGTTCGAGCGATTCCTGAACCCCGAGCGCGTGTCGATGCCCGACTTCGACATCGATTTCTGCATGGAAGGCCGTGACCGCGTGATTGATTACGTCGCGCAGCGCTACGGTCGTGAGCAGGTCAGCCAGATCATTACGTACGGCACGATGGCGGCGCGCGCGGTCGTGCGCGACGTTGGCCGCGTACTCGGCATGCCGTTCAATGACGTGGACAAGCTCGCGAAGCTTGTGCCGTTCGAACTGAATATGACGCTCGCCGTCGCGCTCGAGGATGAGGACCTCAAGAAGGAGTACGGCCAGAACGAGGACGCGCGCGCGCTAATCGACCTCGCGATGAAGCTCGAAG
>CAYXYM010000212.1:0-7159 GCA_964469285.1 uncultured Gammaproteobacteria bacterium
CACATCTTCGGGCGCCGCTCCCACATTTTCGGGCGCCGCTCCCACATTCTCTGGCTGCTCGATGGTTTGTACTGACTGGACCGGCGGCGGGGCTTCGTCGCGCGCGAGGAATTGTTGCGCCGCGAACGCAACCAGGCCGACGATGATCGCGCCGGCGCCGATCAGCAGCCAGCGGTTGCGTGGCCGCGGCGCGTCGAGGGCATCAGTGGCAAACAGTCCACTTGTGTCCGGGTGTTCGCTACGGCGGTGTTGCAAGTCCCTTAGGACCTGGTTGACGAGGCTCATTCAAGCACCCCCGACAGCCAGCGCGCGAGCATGTAGACCCCGGCGGCGATTGCAATGAACGCAGAACCGTAGGCCGCGGGTCGCCACCAAGCTGTCGCGCGGGAACCATCGGCATTCGTGTCTTCGATGGCTGCGCGCGCATGTCGCGCCACGACCTGATGCGCGCCGGGGCCGAACGCGGACATCAATGCCTTGTGGCAGAGCACGTTGATGAGGCGCGGCGTACCGTTCGCCGCAGCGTAAATCGCGTCGAGTGCAGCGGGCGCGAACAAGGGCGCGCCGCGATAACCCGCGACGCGTAGCCGATGGTTTACATACTCTTCGGCCGCCTCGCGGGTCAGCGGCTGGAGCACGTGCGAGAACGTGATGCGTTGCTTCAGCTGGCGCAAGTGCGGCTGCGCGAGCCGCTGTTCAAGTTCGGGCTGGCCGAACAACACGACCTGCAGCAATTTGAATTTCTCGGTCTCGAGGTTTGTGAGCAAGCGCACGGCCTCGAGCGTCTGGTCAGGCAACTCCTGCGCTTCATCGAGACACAGAACCACGCGCTTACCCGCACTCGCGAGTTCGAGCAGCCGGCTCGCGATGAGCCGCAGCAGCTGTTCTTGCGTGCTCGTGCCGCTCGCGTCGAGGCCGAGCTCGTCGGCGAGCGCGACGCGCATCGACGCCGGCGACAAATGTGGGTTCGGGATATACGCGGTCACGAAGCCGTCGCCGAGTCCATTCAGGAGCTTGCGGCAGATCAGCGTCTTCCCGAGACCAACCTCCCCGGTCACCTTGATGAAACCCTCGCCGGAACGCAGCGCCATCGTGAGCACGTTCAACGCGTCATGGTGGCTCGTGTACTCGAACCAGAAATGCGTATCCGGCGTCAGTGCGAACGGCGGTTCCTTGAGTCCAAAATGTTCGAGATACATCGCTGCCTACGGCCTGTCGGCGCGCATCCGCTCGTGCTGCGCGTCGAGCTCTTCATGCCAGGTCGAATCATCGACGATGGTCGGTTGCAGGAGAATCACGAGTTCGCTCTTCGTCGTGCGCGTGCGGTTCTGGCGGAACAGCGCGCCGATGCCCGGGATGCTGCCGAGGCCGGGCGCCTGCGCGGACTCGTCGCGCGAAGAGCTGCGCATCAAGCCACCGATTACGACGACCTGTCCGCTGCGCGCACGCACGATCGAATCCGACTGACGCACGCTGCTGAAGGCGAGCGGCACGCTTTCGGTGCGGCCGCTGACCGTGAACGACTTCGTCTGGTCGGTGACCTCGCTCACGGTCGGCTGGATATGCAGAATCACCTCGCCATTCGCACTGATCTGCGGCGTCACGTCGAGCGCGATGCCGGAAAAGAACGGTGTGAGTTGAATCTGACTGCTCGTGTTCGTCGCGGTACCGGTCGTGGTCTGGCTACCGATGCTGGTTACGAAGTACTCGTCGTTGCCGACCTTGATAACCGCTTTCTGGTTGTTGACCGCGGTCGTGCGCGGGCTCGACAGCACCTGCGTTTTGCCCTGGGTCTGCAGCAACTCAATGAACGCGTCGAAGTCGGTGGTGTCGATGCCGATGCCAAACACGCCGCCGAAACCCGTTCCGTCGAGGTTTGGGACCGGGTCGCCGGAGGATGTCGGGATGTTCCGGCCGGCAAGTGGGCTCGCGCCGTCGTCGAATAGGTCGCGGCCGCGCAGCACGCCGCCGGTCAGTGCGCGTGATCCGCTCCGGCCTATCGCCGTCCAGTTGATGCCGGATTCGAAGCCATCGCGCAGCTCGACCTCGATAATTTTCGCGTCGATGATGACCATGCGCTCCGCGCTGGACTGCACCATGTCGATGTACTGTTCGACCGCGCGTAGCTCGGCCGGCATCGCGCGCACCACAACAGTTCCGGTCTGCGGATTTATGATGACGCCGCGGCCGGCGCCGGTGCCGACCATGGATTCGAGCGTAGACTGGAGCAGCGGCCAGAAATCGGCCTCGCTCTCCGTTTCGACGCTGGAGCCCGACAGCGTCTCGCTATTCCCCTGCTGGTTGGCGAGACCCGCCTGACCACCGATGCCGCCTAGGCCACCCTGTTGCGTCATCGCTTGCGGGTTTTCGGTCGACTGGCCGCTCGAGACGCGCGTGCGCGAACTGCCGCTGCGCTTCACGTTGAGGTAGTTGACCTCGAACGCCCGACTGCGGACCTGCGCCGGCAACACCATGTAGCCCGAGCGATTCTCCTGGTACTCGAAGCCATAGACGTCGCGCGCGATGTCCATCACTTCAGGAATCGTGACGTTGTTGAGGCTCAGCGACACCTCACCAGTCACCTCGGGGTGCACAACCATGTTGTAGCGCGTCCCGCGCACGAGACCCATAAAGAACGAGCGCGCGGCTTGCCGGTCGACGTTCAGGTCGAAACGCTGCTCGACTTCGGGTGCGATGTCGGGGCGGCCACCGGACACCGGCGGTAGCAGCGCATCGCTGACGGCTGATGGCGGATTCGCGGTGGGCCGGGATGCGTCGCGCGCGTCCACGAGGACACGGTCGATTTCCTCCGCGGTCGTCGACGGGCCGTTCGGCGGCGCCGCACACGCGGCGAGCGCGAGTACGAGCGGTAATATCAGTGCGAATCTCATCTTCAACTCCCTCCACCAGCAGCCCGCTTTGGATCGGCGCTGGTTAACGTCAGTTCAATCGCACCACCTGCAGTACGCAGGCGCACGCCATACGGATTGATTTCCAGGACCCGTGCCCCGTTGATGGTGCTGCCAATCGTCACGGTCTCGCCGTTGATCACCGCGACGCGGCGGTCGGCGGCAATCAACGTGGATTGCAGCGTCCATCGCGTCGGCGCGCTGGCCGTCGTCGCCACGCGCGCCATCGACGTGCGCTCGGTCGGGTCCGGCAACGTCTGTGCGCCAACGAAGGCCGGGGAAGCGATGAGCAGCATCGCGGCGCAAAGGCGCCGCTCCCACATTGATCGCCGCTCAAACACCGATCACCCCCCGCCGCTGCCCCAGCGTGTACACGATGATTCGCACGCGACTCGTCGGGTGGTCGACGACTTCGAGCTCGACCGATTCCCAAAAGAAGCGCCACTTCAATTTCTCGAGCGCCTCAAGATAACGCAGCGTGTCGAGGTAGCTGCCCCGCACATCGACGGCGAGTCCGTGCCGGTAAAACCCGGTCTCACCTTCATCCGTTTCGACGGGTTCCGCGGGCAGCGTCTCCATGCCGACGAGGCGCAGACGACCCGTCTGCTCGAGCACGGTCTCGAGCAGCGACGTCATTTCGTTCGGCGGCACGAGTTCGCGCGTGACCGTGCGCAATTCGGCGTCGACTTCGACCGCGCGGGCACGCAACTCGGCGAGCCGGCGTCGTGCATCCTGCTCAGGATTGCCGCCGCGGCCACCCGCGAGCGTCTGGATAGAGCGGTTTAGCTCACCGAGCTGCTGCGTGACGGACGTGAGCTGGTCCTGCCGCGCCTGCTCGAGCGCGTTCAGTGGCCGCATCAACAAAGCGTCCCAGATTGCCCAAAGGACCGCGAGCACCGTGAGCGCGACCATCGCGCGCTCACGAATCGACATCGCGTCGATGCGTGTGAAGACGGCTTCGACTTGGGCGGGCAGCTTCATTCTGCACGCTCCGCGGACGTTGTAACAGAGAATTCGACCGGTGCGCTGCGTTCGTCACCGCGCGTTAGTTGCAAGTATGGGAATTCGGTGCCCGCAAACGCGCTGTCGCGGCCGATGCGCGCGAGGTAGCGCGGGACGAGCTCGCCGGCTTCAGCCGCGCCCGCGAGCGCGATGCCGCCGTCACGAATGACCACGCGCGTGAGCCATAGCCCATTGAGGCGTTCGCGCGCGAGCGCCGTGAAGTGCCGCGAAAACCCGCGCGTTTCGCCGAACCGGCGCGTCTGGAAAGCGACGAGCAAGCGCTCTTTCTGCGCGACCTCGATCTCAGCCTCGCGCAATTGGTCCTCGACAAGCCGCGACCGCGGCGCCGGCACGGACTGTGCTGACAGCGACTGCAGCTGCGTCATCGCCGCAGCGCGCTGGGCATCGAGCGCCGCGATGTCGTCGCCCAGCGCAGCGACGTGCCAGCGGGCGAAGCCGTAGATCAACAGCAGGCCGACAATGAAAATACCGGCGGTCTGCGAAATCGTGACCGCGGAGAAAATTTTCCGCGTCGTCCGGAAAATCGGCTGATACAGATTGATCTGCTGGCTCACAGCGCGACCTCATCGACGCGCAGCGCGGCGCCGACCGCCGTGAGGCAGCGCGCCTGTGTCGCCGGGTCCGGTACGGTCGCGCCCGGGAACAGGCGCGCGAGATCAAGCTCGACCGCGTTCAGATTCAGGTTCAGGTCGAGATAACGCGCGACGAACGGCATCGATGGCGCACACGGTGCGACGAGCACGGTCGTGAGCGGCGGCAACGAGAAATGCGAGTCGTAGTAATCGAGTGAGCGCTGGATCTCCAGGATGACCGAGTCAAGCACGCCGGTCAGCGTGTCACCGAGTTCGCCGTTATCGGGGTCGCCATTCAGCGCGGCGCTGAAGAGCTGGCTCGTGCCGACCTCAATACGCCGCGACAGGTATAACTCACCGTCGCGCACGAGCAGGATCAAGCCATCGTCGCTGCCGAACCACACGAGGCACGCGCCGCGGCCGTCGCGGTCGGCAAGCCCCGCGAGGTTCCGGAGCGCGAGCTCCTCCACGTCAATTGACGTGAGCTCGAGTCCGGCGTCTTCAATCTGGTCAATGCGCGCGCGGACACGCGCGCTGCGCGCTGCGACCACATACATCATGCGGGCGCGGCCGCGATCCTGCCCCGGAATCTCGACGACATCGATAACGGCGTCGTCGATGTGAAAATCAATCAGGTCCTTGATGCGCCAGCGGATGGCCGCGCGCAGCTCGCTCGCTTCGACGTCGGGCGCCTCGACGAGCAACAACTGATAATCGCCACCGTTCATCAACGTGGTGCAACGAGTGTTCGCTGAGCCGGTCGCAGACAGCGTTTCACGCAACGCGTGCGCCGCATCGGTGCCGTCATGGGGGTGAAACTCGCAGGCCAGCAACTGGGCCCCGAGGGTCGGGTCGGTGTGGATTGCCGCGATGCCGATACCGTCGTCGGCGAACGTAATCGCGGTCAGCGCATCACGACCCTTTTTGCGCTTGAATAGCTGGTACAGAGCAAGCCTCCTGCGGATGCTCCCGTTAGGCGCCCCACCGCCGCCCCTGTTCCTAGGCGCCGGCCCCTGTTGCTCCTTTATCCCAAAACAGACTACACAGCTCGTAAGGGCTTGTAAATGAAAGTTTTCAGGCGGAGTGGCAGCCGACGGTCGCGCGACTCGCATCGAGCGAGCCGACGAGTTCGGAGACGTGGTTCATGCGGTGGCGAGTCAGGTAGTCGGCGATGCCGGCGCTGATCCGGGTGCAAGCGAGCGGGTCGTAAAACAAGCCGGTGCCGACGCCGACGGTAGTCGCACCCGCAATCAGGAATTCGAGGGCATCGGTCGCGGTCAGGATGCCGCCTTGGCCGATGATGGGAACGCCATGCGGTTTCGCGACCTGGTAGACCTGCCACACCTTGAGCAGCGCGACGGGCTTGATGGCGGGACCTGACAGGCCGCCTTGTACGTTACCGATCACAGGGCGTCGCAACTCGGCGTCGATGGCCATGCCGGTCACGGTGTTGATCACCGCGAGGCCGTCGCTGCCGGCCTCGATACACCGTTGCGCGTTGTACGCGATATCGGTCTGGTTCGGGGAAAGCTTTGTAATCAAAGGCTTAGAGGTCACTTTCCGGCACGCAGCCACCACGCGTGCCGACATGTCGGGGTCGTTACCGAACTGGACGCCGCCTTCTTTCACGTTCGGGCAGCTGATGTTGATTTCGATCGCGTCGATCGGCGAGTCGTCGAAGCGGCGCGTGACCTCGATGTATTCGTCGATGGTCGAACCCGAGACATTCGCGATGAAGCGCGTCTCGGTAAAGTCGAGCGTCGGCAGGATTTTCTCAACGACGTGGGCCGCGCCCGGATTCTGCAGTCCAATCGCGTTCAGCATGCCCATCGGGGTCTCGCAGACGCGGTGGGGTGGGTTCCCGAGCCGCGCGGCGCCCGTCGTGCCCTTCAGGACGATGGCGCCGGCGTGCGAGTTCGAAAAGCCCTCGACGCGCGTATACTCCTCGCCGAATCCGACACAGCCCGACAGCAATACAATCGGGTTTGTCAGTTTCAACCCGCAGAAATCGGTCGCGAGCGGTGAGGTCTCGTTATGTTTCATGTCGTTTTGTATCAACCGGAAATTCCCCCGAACACGGGCAATATCATACGCCTGTGCGCGAACACCGGTTCCGATTTGCACCTCGTTCACCCGCTCGGCTTTGAACTCGACGAGCCGCGCCTGCGGCGAGCCGGCCTCGATTACCGCGAGTGGACGCGCATTCATGAGCACCGCGACCTCGCCGCATGCATCGCCGCGCTGGGCAATCCGCGCGTGGTCGCGTTCTCGTCGAAGGCTGAGGCGCTGTTGCAGGACTTCGCCTTCGCGCCTGGCGATGCCTTGCTGTTCGGACCAGAAACGCGGGGTTTGCCGGACACGGTGACGGACGCGTTACCGCCTGCGCAGGTGCTGCGGCTACCGATGGTGGCCGGGAACCGGAGCCTGAATCTGTCGAATGCGGTGGCCGTCGCGGTGTACGAGGCGTGGCGCCAACACGGCTATGTGGGAGCCGCTCCTTAGCTACTCGGCTTTCGGTTCTCGCGCCATCAAGGCCTTGAATGCGTCGCGTGGTGGCAGGCCAAGGTTCGCGACGGCATTGACCTGCACGGCGATCGGCATCTCGATGCCGAGCCGCTCCGCGAGGCGGACCGTTTCGGCCGCGGCGCTGATGCC
>CAYXYM010000213.1:0-10313 GCA_964469285.1 uncultured Gammaproteobacteria bacterium
TCGTCCGCGGTGCCCGCGAGCACAATCTGAAGAACGTCGACATCGTCATCCCGCGCGACCGCCTCACGGTGATCACGGGGCTGTCCGGTTCGGGCAAGTCCTCGCTCGCGTTCGACACGATTTACGCCGAAGGGCAGCGCCGGTACGTCGAATCGCTGTCCGCGTACGCGCGCCAATTCCTCTCGATGATGGAAAAGCCGGACGTCGACCATATCGATGGGCTGTCGCCGGCGATTTCAATCGAGCAAAAATCGACGTCACACAATCCGCGCTCGACCGTCGGCACGGTCACTGAAATTTACGACTACTTGCGCCTGCTGTTCGCGCGCGCCGGCACCCCACGCTGTCCCCAGCACGGTACTGAGCTCGCCGCGCAGACCGTCAGCCAGATGGTTGACCAGTTACTCGCGATGCCCGAAGGCACGCCGCTCATGCTGCTCGCGCCGGTGCTGTCCGCGCGCAAGGGTGAGCACCTGCAGTTGCTCGGCGAACTGCGTGCGCAGGGATTCATTCGCGCACGGATCGACGGCAAAGTCATCGACCTCGACCAGCCACCCGCGCTCGACCTCCGGCGCAAGCACACGATCGAGGCGGTCGTCGATCGCATCAAGATCCGCCCGGACCAGCAGCAACGCCTCGCGGAATCGCTCGAAACGGCGCTGCGGTTGGCGGACGGCCTGGCGCGCGTCGCGTTCATCGACGAACCAGAGCGCGAGGAAATCGTGTTCTCGGCGAAGTTCGCGTGTCCCGAATGCGGCTACAGCCTGGCCGAGCTCGAGCCGCGCCTGTTCTCGTTCAACAACCCCGCTGGCGCGTGCCCATCCTGCGACGGGCTCGGCGTGCACCAGTTTTTTGATCCGCACCGTGTGGTCGCGCATCCAGAGTTGTCGCTCGCCGGCGGCGCCATCCGCGGCTGGGACCGGCGCAATGCGTACTATTTTCAGCTCGTGCGCGCGCTCGCCGACCATTACGCGTTCGACGTCGAGACGCCATTCGGTGAACTCCCCGAACGCGTACGGAACATCGTCCTGCACGGCAGCGGCGACCAGCAAATCACGTTCCGATACCCGTCCGAGCGCGGCGGCTGGGTAAAGCGCAAGCACAAATTTGAGGGCATCGTGACCAACATGGCACGCCGCTATCGCGAAACCGAGTCGAACATGGTGCGCGAAGAGCTGTCGAAATATCTTGCGACGCGGCCCTGTCCGGAATGCGGTGGCACGCGCCTCAATGAAGCGGCGCGCCACGTGTTCATCGCGGACCGCGGGCTCGCCGATGTTACCCACCTACCGGTTGAACGCGCGCTGTCGTTCTTCGACGCGCTCATACTGCCTGGACACCGCGGCGAAATCGCAGCGCGCATTGTGAAGGAAATCGCGGAACGACTACGCTTCCTCGTGAACGTAGGGCTTGACTACCTCACGCTGGACCGCAGCGCCGATTCGCTGTCTGGCGGCGAGGCACAGCGCATCCGACTCGCAAGCCAGATCGGCGCTGGCCTTGTCGGCGTGATGTACGTGCTCGACGAACCGTCCATCGGCCTGCACCAGCGCGACAACGCGCGATTGCTGAACACGCTCACCTACCTGCGTGACCTCGGCAACACGGTGCTCGTCGTCGAGCACGACGAGGACGCAATCATGAGCGCCGACCACGTGCTCGACATTGGGCCAGGCGCCGGCACCCACGGCGGTCGGATTGTCGCGCAGGGGACGCCGTCGGAGGTCGCAGCGAACCCGAATTCGCTGACCGGCGACTACCTGTCGGGCCGCCGCCGCATCGCGGTACCCGAGAAACGCCACGCGCCCGGCAAGCGCTGGCTCCGAATCCACGGCGCGACCGGCAACAACCTCAAGGGCGTCCAGCTGGAAGTGCCGGTCGGGCTTTTGACCTGCGTAACCGGCGTCTCCGGCTCGGGCAAATCG
Source organism: uncultured Gammaproteobacteria bacterium (assembly GCA_964469285.1). Lineage (GTDB taxonomy): Bacteria > Pseudomonadota > Gammaproteobacteria > Natronospirales > JAIVGZ01 > JAIVGZ01. The sequence continues at coordinate 1,926 of CAYXYM010000213.1, forward strand.
ACGCTGATCAACGACACGCTGTATCGCCACGCGGCCCGCATCCTCAACGGCGCCAGCGACGACGGCGCACCGTGCGACGCGGTGACCGGCCTCGACGCCATCGACAAGGTCATCGACATCGACCAGAGCCCAATCGGGCGCACCCCCCGATCGAACCCCGCGACCTACACCGGCCTGTTCACGCCGATCCGCGACCTGTTCGCGGGCACGCAGGAGGCCCGATCGCGCGGTTACAAGGTCGGGCGCTTCAGTTTCAACGTGAAGGGCGGTCGATGCGAGGCCTGCCAGGGTGACGGCGTCATCAAGGTCGAGATGCACTTCTTGCCGGACATTTACGTCGCGTGCGACGTCTGCAAAGGGCAGCGGTACAACCGTGAGACGCTCGAAGTCCGCTACAAGGGCAAGAACATCCACGAAGTGCTCGAGATGACCGTTGAGGACGCGTTGCCGTTCTTCGATGCCGTCCCGCCGATTGCGCGAAAGCTAAAGACGCTGATGGACGTGGGCCTCACCTACGTGAAACTCGGTCAGAACGCGACCACACTTTCGGGTGGCGAGGCCCAGCGCGTAAAGCTCGCGCGCGAACTGTCCAAGCGCGACACCGGAAACACGCTGTACATTCTGGATGAGCCCACCACGGGACTGCACTTCCAGGACATAGAACAACTCCTCGGCGTCCTGCATCGGCTACGCGATCACGGCAATACCGTGGTCGTCATCGAACACAACCTCGACGTTATCAAGACCGCCGACTGGGTCGTCGATTTGGGCCCCGAGGGCGGCGACCGTGGCGGCGAGATCCTCATCGCGGGTACGCCTGAGCAGGTCGTCGCGAGCAAGCGCTCGTATACCGGCGCGTACCTCGCGCGCCTGCTCACGCCGGCGCCGGAGAAAGCAATGCCGCGGAGGAAGGCCGTTGGCCGCGCGCGTTGACACGCCGTCGCCGGCGGGTACCATCGAGCTATCTAAACCAGGAGGTAAGCAATGTTTAAATTTCTAGGGATAGCGGTAGCGCTCTTCATGCTGGCGGGTTGCGGCACCACCACCGGCGCCCAGGCACCGGCCATCGCCCCGGACGCACCGGAAAAAATCGAGAGTATCGACGGCTTCCTCGCACACCAGGACTACATCCGCGCGGGACTTTATGACGGCTCGCTCGGCGACGTCACTGCGCGTGAGCTTGAGATGGTCATCGAAAAGCAGGACGAGCTGCGTGAAATCCTGTCGACGGTTGATTCAATCGAGGCGCTCGACGAAATCGAGGCCATCAAGGTGCTGAATGCCCAGGAAACCATCAACGGCATCCTTGCGCGCAACCTCGAGGATCGGCCAATTTGCCGGCGAGAGACTGTCGTCGGCTCCCATCGGCCGCGCACCGTGTGCATGACGGCGCGCCAGCGCAACCAACTCCGTGAGGATTCGCGCGAGAGTCTGCGCTACCTGCAGGAATCGTTCCAACCAATTCGAAACTGAAATGAATCGGTACGAGTGCCACGTTGGCAAGGGGGTGCCCATGTTCAAGCAGACATTGATCACGGTTGTAGCCGCGGCGCTGCTCACAGGCTGCTCGATTGCACCGCCTCGCGATGATGCGCCGGAGATTCGCATTACCGACATCGACGCATTTCTCGCCCATCAGGACGCCTTGATGGCCGACTTACAGAGCGGCTCGCTTGGGACGTTCAACGACCGCCAAGTCGACGAAGTCATCCGTAACCGTGAAATACTGCGACGCGAACTCGCGCGCGTCGGAACCATCGATGAATTGTCACTCGGTGGCAAGATTGCCGTGTTCAACGCGCAAAACACGATTAATGGCATCGTGACCAATACGCCGCGCGACACCGTGCTATGCGCGCGCGAGACCGTGGTCGGCTCCCACCGCATACAGACGGTGTGCATGAGCGAGCGCCAGCGCGAAAAATTGCGCGAAGACTCGCGTGAGAGCCTGCGTTATCTTCAGCGAGCGATCATGCCGGAAGGCGGCTAAAACAAGAAGGCCAGACCCGCGGTCGCGGGCCTGGCCTTCCTTTCTAACCTATCCGATAGCGTTTGTTACGGCAGTTCGTCACCGTCATCAACACTGGCCTGACGCTCCGCGACTTCGATCTCGTTGATGACCTGGCGCACGTTCGGCACCGATGCGGCCATCTCCTCGAGCTCGTTACGGAGAGTCGGCTCATTGACCTCGCCGCTCAGGCGCAGCACACCGTTATTGGACTCGAAATCGATGTCGTCTTCGACCTGACGGCTCGCGAGCATTGCCTCAAAGTTGCTCTCGATCGCGTCATCCTGCGCGGTCGCAACATCCTCAGCCTGCCCTTCCATGCCCTCGGGGCGCACGCCAATCTCGTTCGCGACAATCATCGATCCGGCGGCGGCGCGCGCGGCCTGTTCGGCCCGCTGGCGATCTTGCTCGGTATCGACTTCCCCGCTGAGCGTCACGATTCCGCGACCCTGATCCTGGTCGACCGAGACATCCTCGTAGCCCGCTTGGCTAAGGGCCGTCTCAACGTCGCCCTGGACGTCCGGCGCGTCCTCGTCTTGGGCACAGCCCACCGCGAGTCCTGCCACTGCCAGGGCCAATACAATGCCCGATACCTTGTTGTTCATGACGTAAAGCCTCTTGCGATTTGTTGAAGGGCTTTTTTACGTGAATCGCAGGGGCAATTCGGTACGCTAAACCACTTTACGGCGTCGGCGGCCCCACGGTTGGCCGCCCGTCCCGCTTGTAGATTCGGCCGCCCTTCATGACGAAGTCGACCCGCTCAAGCACGTTCACGTGGCGGAGCACGTCGCCGCGGACGGCGATGATGTCCGCGTACTTACCCGGCGTGAGCGTGCCCCACTCATCGGCGACCTTCATCAGCAACGCGGGCCAGTACGTCGCCCCGCGGATCGCTTCCATCACGGGGATGTCCATCACGTTCACCCACACGTCGAGCTCGTTCCAAGTCGCGCGACAGTGAAACTTCAACGGAATCCCGGAATCCGTCCCGACGAGCATCACGACACCGGCTTCCCTTAGCTGCGCGATCTTGCGCGGCAGCGTGGGTTTGCGCAGCGGCGTCATCTGGTAATACGGCAACCTTTCCGGCCGTTGGATGCTCGCCTCGATGTCCGCAATGGTGTCGGCGGCAAGCCCCGCATGCCAGCAATCGTTGAACAGGTATTGGCCGCGCTCGACGATGTGATCGTAATTCCAGAGGCCCTCAACCGTGGGCGTCCAGAACAGCGGACCCCCCGTTATCATGCCCGCGGCAGTGCGCTCGCGTAGCGCAGCAATGACGTCCGGCGGATATTCTGGCGCCGAGGTTAGCCCCGTGTGCTCGAAATTATCGACACCGATTTCGAGGCCGCGCCGGATTTCGGCCGGCCGGTGCGAGTGCGCAACCACGACCAAACCATGCTTGTGCGCGGTGTCTACGACCGCCTGCGCTTCCTCGAGCGTCATCAGGTCCTGATCAATCAGCTTGATGATGTCGACGCCGGCTTCTGCGAGTCGCTCGACTTTCGCTCGCGCATCGCGCACGCCATTTACGCCCCAGCGGTATGACTCGGTGCCCGGGTACGGCCGGTGCTGGATGAATGGACCCGATACGAACAGCCGTGGTCCCACGAGTTCGCCGGACTCGATGCGCCTTTTTACCGACAGCGACGCGTCGAGCGGCGCGCCGAGGTCACGCGCCGTGGTAACACCGGCCATCAATAATTGGTACGCGGACGCGGGCATGATTTCGCTGCCGAGCCGGTCGGCGTACGTCGGGTGCCAATGCGCGTAGTCCGAGTGGCCGTTCAGCATCAGGTGCGCGTGGTTCTCCCACAGGCCGGGCAGCACGCTCATGCCCTTCATCGAGATGGTCTCGTAGCCGTCCGGGACCGGCAGCGATGCACGATCCCCGACCGCAACGATGCGGTCACCCTCGACCAGGATGACGCTCCGTGCAATGGGCTGCGCGCTCATGCCGTCGATGAGCAGCCCATCCACCAACGCGATGCGCGGCTGCGCCGACACCGCCGCGCTGGCGAGCAGCAGCGCCAGTGTGAGCGCACGCACCATGATTAAAGCTCCCGCTTGAACATTCGGTCGAGTGCGAAGACCTGGCCGCCGTGCACCGCGAAGTAATACGTAATCGTGAGCCAGAGGATCGATTTCTCTGAACCGCCCCAACCCTCGTCTTTCAGTATCCAGTGGAAATAAACCGTGACGAGCAACAGGAAAGTCGCGGCGGCGGCCCAGAAACGCGTGAACAGGCCGAGCGCGATGAACAAGCCGCCAAAGAACTCGGTGATGGCGAGTGCCCAAGCCCATAACCAGGCCGGCTGGAAGCCGATCATTTCGACCAAACCGACCATCGCCATTGGGTCCTGGATTTTGCCCCATCCATGCGTCATCAATGCAACGCCGCAGATAACTCGCATCAGCACGATGGACGGCGCGGAGAGCGTGCGGTACGCGCCGCCGAGCGCAGGAAAATAAAGACGATCATTGTTCATGTCTTCCCCCTCGTTGTTATGTGTCGAAGAACTCCACCACGCCCGTCTCGAGCGAGTATTCGGCGCCGACGACGACCAGGCCCTCGTCGGCGATTAATTGTTCGAGCACTTCCGATCCGGTGCGCAGATGGTCGACCGACGCAGCAACGTTTGCGCGGACGGCGTGCTGTTTGAGCCGGTCGAGGTCGTTTCTCAACTCCGTTTGCAGCAGCGGCGACACCGATGGCCGGATGCGGTTCACGATGGACTGCAGGTTGCGGGACTGGCTCTCGAACGGTTGTTGCAGCTGCTCGAGCGTGGCCTGAATGGCGCCGCACTGCGAATGACCGAGTACGACCACAAGCCGTGTACCGAAGCGCGACGCGGCGAACTCAACGCTGCCGACTTGGGACGGCGCGACAATGTTGCCGGCAACGCGAATTACGAACAGGTCACCGAGGCTCTGATCGAACACGATTTCAGCCGGCACGCGCGCGTCGGAGCACCCGAGGATAATGGCGAACGGCGCCTGGTCAACGGTGACGCCGTGCTCACGGCCGGCGCCCTCCGCGACGAAACGTTGGTTGCCTTCCTGCAGACGCTGCAGCGCTTCAGTAGCTGGAATCATGCGCCCTATCCTAGCCTAGACGCCGCACCTACATCGACTTCGGCTTGCGCCGCCTGCGGGGCAAATGGAGCACGAACGGGTCGCCGACCTCGATCTGCAGTTCCTCATCCGCAAAACCCCGGTTCACGGCGATTTCCACGAGGCCGTTCGCATTCTCGTACCAAAACGGCATGCCCTCCTCGACATCGGAGAACGTGTTCGCGCGGGGGACCGTGAAGCCCCGGATGGACAGCTCGGCGGTCGGCGACATGGTACTTGCGCGGATGCCCGTCACCGCGTTGCCGAAGCGGTCCATGTAGACGATTCGCGGCATGTCTGGCGGGACCGCCTGCGGCGGCTCGTCCATCGGCGTACAGCCAATCTCCTCCGGGGGCTCACCCATCGCAAGGCGCGCAGCGACCGGCGCAAACAGGTCGCGACCGTGGAAACTTGCCGACAGCACGCGTGGGCGCCACACAATTTCCCAACGCTGAGTATCCGGGTCGCGTCCCGCCTCGACGTCGAGCAGGCCATTGTCGGGCCCGACGAACCAGTGGCCACGCGAGCGCTGGACGAGCGGTCGGCGCGGACCGCCCACGCCGGGGTCGACGACACACAGGAACACCGTGTCCTCGGGGAAGCCGGCCGTGTACGCCGGAATCACGTACGCCGCCGATCGCGGGTCGAACGGCGCGAGGTCGGCGAACAGGTCGACGACCGGCACCGCCGGCGCGATTTTCAGCATCGCGACCTTCATCTGGCCGATGTACGGCCCATCGAGGCCGAAATCACTAAATAAAACGATCACAAAGACACCCATTGTGAGAGCGGCGCCATTGCGCCGCGAAAAAAATGGCCGGGTTGTTTAGACCCGGCCATCGGTATGGCGTTCCAACCGTCGCGGCGCAAAGGCGCCGCTCCAACATTTACTTGCTTACCTCGGCGTCGACCGGCTCAGGCTGGTCGACCATCATGACCAGCGCCATCGGTGCGTTGTCGCCGGTGCGGTAGCCGCACTTCAGGATGCGCAGGTAGCCGCCGGGACGGTCAGTGAAACGCGGTCCAAGGTCGGTGAACAGCTTCGTGACGATGTCGCGGTCACGTAGCCGGTCGAACGCAAGGCGGCGATTCGCGATGCTGTCGGATTTCGCGAGCGTAATCAGCGGCTCGGCAACTCGGCGAAGTTCTTTCGCTTTCGGCAGCGTGGTCTTGATCGTCTCGTGGCGCAGCAATGACGTCGCCATGTTGCGGAACATCGCCGTACGATGGCTGCTGTTGCGCGACAGCTGACGGCCGGATTTACGATGACGCATGGAGCCTCTCCTCGCCCGGGCGGCGCAGGCCCGACGGCGGCCAGTTTTCGAGCTTGCTGCCCATGGTCAGTCCCAGGTTAGCAAGCACGTCCTTGATTTCGGTCAGCGACTTCTTGCCGAGGTTCGGGGTCTTCAACAGTTCAACTTCCGTACGCTGGACGAGGTCGCCGACGTAGTGGATGTTCTCGGCTTTCAGGCAGTTCGCCGAACGCACGGTCAGCTCGAGATCGTCGATCGGCTTCAACAGGATTGGGTCAACGTCGGACTCCGCAGCGGCCTTCGTCTCGTCAACCGAACCCTCGAGTTCGACGAACACCGACAGCTGGCCCTGCAGGATTGTCGCCGCGCGACGAATCGCCTCCTCCGGGTCAATCGTGCCATTCGTCTCGATGTCGATGACGAGCTTATCGAGGTCGGTGCGCTGTTCGACGCGCGCGCTCTCGACGGCATACGTGACGCGCGTGACCGGGCTGAACGACGCGTCGAGTCGTAGGCGACCGATGTGGGCGGATTCGTCTTCGGCCCCACGCTGCACGGCGGGCACGTAGCCGCGCCCGCGCGCAACACGCAGCTTCATGCTGAGTTTGCCGGCGCTCGTGAGATTCGCGATGACCATCTCGGGATTCACGATTTCGACGTCGTGGTCGAGCTGAATATCGCCAGCCGTGACCGGGCCTGGACCCTTCTTGCTCAGCGACAACGTCGCTTCGCTACGGCCGTGCATGCGAATCGCGAGGCCCTTCAGGTTCAACAGGATGTCGACCACGTCCTCCTGGACGCCTTCAATCGTCGTGTACTCGTGCAGCACGCCGTCGATTTCGACCTCGACAACGGCGCAACCCGGCATTGACGACAGCAGGATACGGCGCAGCGCGTTGCCAAGCGTATGGCCAAAGCCACGCTCGAGCGGCTCAAGGACGAGCCGCGCGCGCCGCGGACCCTGCATCTGGACGTCGGTCAGGTGCGGCTTCAGGAATTCGGTTACGGAAGTCTGCATTGCAATGCCCCGCTAGTGTTACTTCGAATACAACTCGACGACGAGATTCTCGTTGATGTCCGGGAGCAACTCGCCGCGCTCCGGCACCGCCTTGAACGTTCCCTTCAAGGCCTTTTCGTCCACTTCGACCCACTCAACCAGGCCAATCTGCGACGCAATCGACAACGCGCTCTGGATGCGCAGCTGCTTCTTCGACTTCTCGCGGATTTCGATGATGTCGCCGGCCGCGACCTGGTACGACGGGATGTTCACCACCGAGCCGTTCACCGAAATGCCCTTGTGGTTCACCAGCTGGCGCGCCTCGGCGCGCGTCGCCGCGAAACCCATGCGGTACACCACGTTGTCGAGACGGCACTCGAGCAGCTTGAGCAGGTTCTCACCCGTCGAGCCCCGCTGGCCAGACGCCTTCAAATAGTAGTTGCGGAACTGCTTCTCGAGCACGCCGTACATGCGGCGCAGCTTTTGCTTTTCGCGCAACTGCAGGCCGTAATCGGACACGCGCGTACGGCGCTGACCGTGCTGGCCCGGGATGGACTCGATGCGGCACTTCGACTCGAGCGGACGCGCACGGCTCTTCAGGAACAGATCCGTTCCTTCGCGGCGCGACAGCTTGCACTTTGGACCGATGTACTTCGCCATGACTAAACCCTTCTCTTCTTCGGCGGACGGCAACCGTTATGCGGAATCGGCGTGACGTCGGTGATGCTGAGCACCTTGAAACCGGCGTTGTTCAGCGCGCGCACCGCGGACTCGCGACCAGGGCCGGGACCGTTGACCATCACCTCGAGGTTCTTGACGCCGTATTCCTGCGCGGCCGTGCCGGCCTTTTCGGCGGCGACCTGCGCCGCGAATGGCGTGCTCTTGCGCGAACCACGGAAGCCGGAGCCACCCGAGGTCGCCCACGAAAGCGTATTGCCCTGGCGGTCGGTGATGGTGATGATCGTGTTGTTGAACGACGCGTGGATGTGCGCGACGCCGTCGAGCACGTGCTTCTT
>CAYXYM010000214.1:0-4564 GCA_964469285.1 uncultured Gammaproteobacteria bacterium
ACCAGATCGGTCGCCGTCCGTACCAGCGCCGGTTCAGCCACGCCTCAAGTCGCGCGCGGCGTTCCATCAGCTGTCGCTGAACTGCATCCGATACAGTGATGCGTACGCGCCGTCGCGCGCAATCAAATCTGCGTGCGTGCCGACCTCCGTGATTCGGCCCGCATCCAGCACGACGATGCGGTCGGCGTTCTCGACCGTCGAAAGGCGATGCGCGATGACGAGCGTCGTGCGCGAGCGCATCAAATTCTCGAGCGCGGACTGGATGTGGCGTTCGGATTCTGTGTCCAGCGCCGAGGTCGCCTCATCGAGGATCAGGATCGGTGCGTCCTTCAGTAACGCGCGCGCAATCGCTAAGCGCTGCCGCTGACCCCCGGACAAGAGGACTCCGTTGTCTCCAACGAGTGTGTCGAGTCCGGCCGGCAGCTCACGGATGAACTCCATCGCATACGCAGCCTCGGCGGCGTCGCGAATCTCGGCTTCGGTCGCGCCACCGAGTTGGCCGTAAGCAATGTTGCGCGCGACTGTGTCGTTGAACAACGTCACGTGCTGGCTGACCAGCGCAATCTGCGCGCGGAGGTCGGCGAGGCGGTAGTCACGCGCATCGCGGCCATCCACGACGATGCGGCCCGCAGTTGGTTCGTAGAAACGCGGTAACAAAGTCACCAACGTCGATTTACCGCTGCCCGAGCGGCCGACGAGCGCTACGGTCTCGCCGGACGCGACCGTGAGGTCGATATCCGCGAGTACGTCGCCTTTCACCGGGTCGTACGCGAAACGCACGCCCTCATACTTGATCGTACCGGACGCGCGCGCCAATGGCTCGGCGCCGGCGTCAACTTCACCGCGCTCATCGACAAGGCTAAAGATGCTCTGCGCGGCCGCGATGCCCTGCTGCAACTGAGCATTGAGGTTCGTGAGCTGCTTCAACGGCGGGTTCACCAGCAACAATGCGCTGAGGAACGAGGTGAAGTCGCCGACGGAAATCGCCTCGAGCACAGACGGGCGTGTTGCGACGTAAATCACCAGCGCGATCGCGACGCCGGCAATCAACTCGATGACGGGCGCCGACACCGCGCGCACGAGGCCATGTTTCATGTGAAGACGGCGATTGTCCTCGTTCGCGCGCTCGAATCGCCCCCGCTCGTACGCCTGCCCCCCGAAGGTCTTAACCACGCGGTGCCCCTCGATGACTTCCTCCGTGACCTCCGTCACGTCGCCCATTGAGTTCTGGATGCGCGTCGAGTAACGCCGGAATCGTGCGCTCACGTACTTCAGCAAATAGATAATCAGCGGCGCACCGATGAACACCAGCAACGCGAGCTCCGCATTCAGCCAGACCATGTAACCAACCAGGACGAAAACCGTGAGCGAATCGCGGACCAGCGTGACCATCGTACGGCTGGCGGCTTCCGCGACCTGCTCGACGTTGTAGCTCATTTTCGACAGGAGGCCGCCCGATGTCACGCCATCGTAGTACGAAGCGGGTAAATCAAGGAGTCGGTCAAAAACCTCGGCACGCAACTGTTTCACGACGTGGCGACCGATCCACTGCATCGAGAACGTGTACGTGAACTCTGCAATGCCACGGATTACGAAAATCGCAACGAGTGCGACCGGCATCCACGTAATCACCCACGGATCGCGCTCGACGAACACGCCGTCGACGAGCGGCCGGATTAATGTGGCGAATCCGAGTTGCGACGCCGCATACAGCACCATGCCCGCAACGCCGAGGACGAGGATGAGCCAATGCTTGCCGACGTAACTGAGAAGCCGGCGGTAGACCGCATTGCCGTCAGTCATCGCGTTCCTGCGCAGTTACGATGCTGATACGCGCGAAGCCTGCGCGGCCCGCGACGTCCATCACGGTCACCACGGACTGGTGGGGCGCTCGCGCATCGGCGCGCACGACCACGACGCGGTCCGTGTTCGCGTCCGCGGCGTCCAGCAACGCTTGGCGCAACGCCGCCCGACCCGTGTTCACGAGCTCGCTACCGCCGAAGAAATAGCGGCCGTCCGCGCCGACCGTGACCTCGACGGGTTCCGGCTCGCCGGGCGCGGGCGTGGACGAGGCAGTGGGCAGCGTCACACTGAGCGACGCCTCGTTGATGAAGCTCGTGCTGACCATGAAGAAAATGAGTAGCAGGAACACGACGTCAATCATCGACGTCAGGTTGACTTCGGGCTCGTCGAACGGGCGTGGTGCAAGTTTCATCGCCGGTGCAGGACTTCGATGAGGAGCATCGCTTCCTGCTCCATGTAGACGACGAGTTCTTCGACGCGGCCGCGCAGGTACCGGTACCCAATGAGCGCAGGTATTGCGACGAGCAACCCGGCCGCGGTGGTGATGAGTGCCTGCGAGATACCGCCAGCAAGCACCCCAGGGTTGCCGACACCGTGCTCCATAATCGCCGCAAACACGTTAATCATGCCGACCACTGTGCCGAGCAGGCCAAGCAGCGGCGCGACGCCGGCGACGGTCCCGAGCGAATTGAGATACCGGCCGAGCTCGTGGACGACGTGCCGTCCAGTGTCCTCGATACTCTCCTTGACGATCTCGCGGGGCTCGTCGCGATTCGCAAGGCCCGCAGCAAGCACGCGTCCGAGCGGAGAACTCTCCCGCAACGCGTCGACAAATCCCCCATCGAGCTGGCCATTCGCGATGCGTTGACGAACCTGCGCGACGAGCGTCGGCGGAATGACGCGGTCGCGCTGCAAAAACCACAGGCGCTCGGCAACGATGCCGGCCGCGATTATCGAACTCAGGATGATTGGCAGCATCAGCCAGCCACCTGCCTGGACCAGTTCGAGCATGCTGGGAATTCCTCAGGCTGGGTTCAGCGGATGATAGCAAAGTGCGGGCTTACTCGACCCGCCACCACGCGCGCTGTCGCACCCGCTCCACAATGGGTTCTCCGAGACCTTGGATGGGGTCGGCGTCAAATGTGACCGCACCGCCCTGCCCGATGACGAGTGTGCGTGCACCCGCGTCTTCCCAGCGCGAGACGATCTCGGCGTGCGGGAACGCCCACCGATTACCGAAACTCGCGGGGAACACGACCCAGCTCGGGCGCGTGCGCGCGACGAAACGGCCGATTGACGACGTGCGGCTGCCGTGATGTGGCGCAATGACGACGTCAATGGGGCGCAGCGCGCTATCGGGCGCTGCGAGCGCAAGCTCCGCCGGCCACTCGATGTCGCCGGGCAGCAGGACGGCGCCGCCCGCGCCTGCGACTTCGAGTACGCACGAATTGAGATTGGCGGCACCCACCGTCGCAGACCTCGGATACAAAACGCGAAACTGGATACCGGTGCTCCGCCAGCTCTGGCCGGCCTCGCACGCTGCGACAGGCTGCTCAAGCGCGTCGGGGTCTCCGGCGAGGACAGCGGCGCGCGGGTACGCGTCGCGAACGGCCGCGACGCCGCCGTCGTGATCGGCGTGCGCGTGGCTGATGACCAACCAATCGACGCGTTCAATGCCGTGTGACCGCAGGAAAGGCACGACGACGCGCGAGCCTGCGTCCGACGTGCTGCCGAATCTCGGCCCCGTGTCATAGACCAGTGTCTGCTGGTGCGTGCGCACGACCACTGCAAGCCCCTGGCCGACGTCGAGTACGGTGAGCCGCCACGCGCCAGGCGCGGGCGCGTCCGGCCGCCAGACGAGCATCGGCAGGCACAGCGCGGCGCCGACCACCCAGCGACCCGGCCAACCCGCCGGCGCCAGCAACACGCCGCCGCCCGCAATCGCGGCCACGACGGTCCAGAACGGCGGCTTCGGCGTGAAGCGTTGTGCCCAGGCCCAGTCGGCGACCGCGCCGAGCCACCACCACGCAACGTCAAGCACGGCCGCGAGCGCCGCGAGCCAGCTGGTGCCGACGGTCGGCATGAGGACGGTGGATGCCGTACCCAGCAACGCGGCCGGCACAATCACCAACGTAAACAACGGCACGGCGACGAGATTGGTCAACGGCGAAACCAGCGAACCGCGCTGGAAGAACCACAGCGTCAGCGGCAACAATCCGACGGTGACCGCCCATTGCACGCGCGCAAGTTGGTGCAACCTACCCGGCGCCGCGCGTCGGTGCGAAAGCCGCCACGTGATGAACGCGACCGCCGCAAACGAAAGCCAGAAGCCAACGGTCATCGGCGCAAACGCGTCGAGCGCGACGACCGCAAACAACGCGACGAACCACGCTGCGGAGGCGTTGCGGTGTCGCCGCACCAACAGAATCGCAGCCGCCGCGGCGAGCATGCACAGCGCACGCCGTGTCGGGACCGCGAAACCTGCGAGCGCCGCATACACCGTGGCGACCACGAGCCCCGTGAGTACTCCGGCCTCCCGGGCGCGGTCGCCCGTGTATCGAACACGGCGTGCGAGCCAAGCGCCGGCCCCGAACCCAAGCGCAGCCACCATGCCGACATGGAGCCCGGAGATGGCCATCAAGTGCGCGGTGCCGGTGCGCGCAAACACTTCCCAGGCGCGGTCGTCAAGTTCGGTGCGCTCGCCGAGTACCAGACCTCGGATGATTCCGCGCCGAGGGTGTGCGGGCAGCGCCCGCGCAAC
>CAYXYM010000215.1:0-3270 GCA_964469285.1 uncultured Gammaproteobacteria bacterium
ACCGTAGGAGCCGCCGTAGATGCCCATCCGATCGGTGTCGACGTTGTGCGAGCGCGCGAGCCACGCGAGCCCGTCTTGGAAGTCCTCGAGCTCCGGTGTGCCCATCCGCCGGTAGATCGCCGTGCGCCAGTCGCGGCCGTAACCGGCAGACGCGCGGTAATCCATGTCGATCACGACATACCCGCGCTCGGCGAGGTAGGTGTGGAACATGAACTCGCGGAAGTAACCCGACCAGCCGAAGTGCACGTTCTGCAGGTAGCCGGCGCCGTGCGCGAACATCACGACTGGGTACGGCTCGGCGCGGTTTGCGTCGTAGTCGCGCGGGAGGTACAGCCGTGCGTACACGTCGCGCCCGCGTGCGCGCGTGGACGGAATCGCGACCGTCTCGGGCGCAATCCACGGGTACGCGCGGAACTGCTCGCTCATCGTGTGCGTGAGCCGGCGTGCGTCCGCGCCAGGCTCGGTGGCCTGCACGAACAGCTCGTCGTGATTCATGACCGACGAACTCGTGAGCAGGAGCTTCGACTCATCCGGCGACAGTGCGTATTGCGTGCGCGCATTGAGCTCGGTCAGACGCTGCAGGTCTTTACCGTCGACGCCGACGCGGTACACCTCGTGGATGCCCGGGTGCGGCGCGTTCGCGACGAAATAGAACGCATCGCCGTCGCGCGTGAGCGTCGGGTACGACACCTCGAAGTCGCCGCTCGTCAGCGCGCGGGCGCGACGCGCGCGTGGGCCGAGCACATACAGGTGCGAGTAGCCGGATTCTTCGGACAGATACCACAGCGTTTCGTCGTCATTCAGCCAGCCGAATTCGTTGAACCAGTAGAAGTCGCGGCCGGTGTACCAGTTGATCCACGCCTCGTCGCTGAGGCGGTGGCGCGGTGTAAGGGCTTGGTCCGCAGTCGTTACCGTCGCGATCCAGCGGTCCTTGTTATCGACTGCGCGGAACATCAATGCGAGTCGGTCGCCGACGTCGTTCCACTCCGCGCCCATCACCGCGATTGGGCGCGCGCCCTCAAGCGCGGGCTGATCATTGGCCTTGCGCAGGCGCGCGAGCGGGTCGCGGTCGATGCCGGGCAGCTTCGACGTGTCGAGATCAACCTTGGTGCCGCTCGCGAGGTCGAGCAGCGCGAACGCGTGTGGCTTGCCTTCGCCGGCGGTGACTTTTGGGCGCACGGGGCGGTTCTCGACGTACGCGTCGTCGGTGATGAAGAACGGCACTGTGTCGCGCTTCGGCGGGCTCTTCTCCTTCGGCTCGGTCACGACGAGTAGCCAACGGCCATCCGGGGACAGGCGGGTCGTGACGAGCGCAACGTCGTCGCCGAAGTAGTACGGGCGCATCGGTCGGCCCGGGTCGAGGTCCGTTTCCGCCGCTGCACGCGTGCGGTCGGCTGCGGCGTCCTCCTGGCGTTCGCGCACGACGGTCAGCAGGCGGCGCTGATGCTCCGCGAGGTACGCCGTCGAGGGTGGCTTGTCATCCGGATCCTTTTCGAACTTGACCTCAATCAATCGCTCGACCGCGCCGTCACCGAGCGGATACGCGTAGTAGGCGTTGCCGCGACGCGCCGCGACGCGCCCGTCGACGAGGAATTGCGCATCCGTGTAGCCGGCCGCGGTCCGTGTGAGCTGACGGATGGCGCCGTCTGCGAGATTCTGCACGTACAGGTCGCCGTGCCGGACGTACACCTTCTTGGTGCGGTCCGCGTTGTACTCGCCGTCGTTCGCTGCATGCATCGAGCGTTCTTCGATCGGGACGACACGCGCGTCGCCGTCGAGTGGCATCACCCACAGGTCGTCGCCGCGTTCGCCGATCCGATCTTTCTCGAAATAGACGGCCGTACTGTCCGCGGACCAATACGCGCCCTCGGGCGCGGTGCCGAGCCATTCGGGATCGGCCATGATTTGCTTCAGCGTCATGGCGTCCTGCGCGACGGCCATCGGCGCAAACGCGAGCGAGGCCGAAACGACGGCGAGGGCGAATAGCTTGCGGGTCATACGTGCTCCAATGCCTGCGCGAGGTCGTCGCGCAGGTCGTCAGGGTGTTCGATGCCGACAGCGAGGCGCAACAGCGTCGGCGGTGTGCGGGTCGTCGGGCCTTCCGTTGACGCGCGGTGTTCGATCAGGCTCTCGACGCCCCCGAGGCTCGTCGCGTGCTGGAAGAGGCGCGTTCGGGTGGCCATGCGTAGTGCGACCTCGGGCGACGCGTCGAGTTCAAACGAAAGTACACCGCCGCCCGCCGCCATCTGGCGCTGCGCGAGCGCGTGCTGCGGGTGAGATGCAAGGTATGGGTAGTGCACGCGCGCGACGCGCGGCTGCGTGCTCAGCCACTCGGCGAGCGCAAGCGCGTTCGCGCTCTGGGCACGCACGCGCAATGCGAGCGTCGCGAGGCCGCGCAGGATCAAATAACAGTCGAACGGCGCGGGCACAGCGCCGCCGCGCGCCTGCACCGCGCGGACGCGCGCGAACAGCTCGCCATCTTCGCGCACGACCAGCGCGCCACCGAGCACGTCGCTGTGCCCGCCAAGATATTTCGTCGCCGAATGCATGACCACATCGAAGCCGTGCTCGAACGGTCGCTGCAGAACGGGCGTCGCGAACGTGTTGTCGCAGACGGCGACGGCACCGGCCGCCTGCGCGAGCGACGCGACCTCGGCGAGGGCGCACAGCTTCAACAGCGGGTTCGACGGCGTTTCGGCCCAGACGAGCGCAGCGCCCGGCATCAGCGCTTTGGCCAGCGCGTCGTGGTCGCTGAAATCCGCGTACACGACGACGAGCCCCCACGGCCCCATCACTTCGTCGAGCAGGCGGTGCACACCGTGGTAGGCGTCCTGCGATACAACAACGCGGTCGCCGGGTTTCAGCGCCTGGAAAATCGCATGCGTCGCCGCCATGCCCGAGCCGAAGGCCGCGGCGCTGACGCCGCCCTCAAGCTCGGCGATGCACTGCTCGAGCGCGACGCGGTTCGGGTTCGCGTAGCGCGTGTACTGGAACGGACCGGTGATGCGGCCCTCGGCGTCGCGCGCGTACGTCGTGGACAGGTGCAGCGGCGGCACGACGGCGCCGGTTTGCGGATCAGTCTCGCGGCCGGCGTGTACGGCGCGCGTCTCCAGCTTGGTCATTGTGCGAGCGCCCAGTAAAGGAATGGCAGCGAGCGGTCCATGCGGTAATCGACGCCGGAGTGGTCGTCCGGGAATTCTTCGTAGGTATGGCGGATGCCGTGTTCGCCGAGCGCGCGCGACAGCTGCCGCGTGCCGTAATGGATGTGGT
>CAYXYM010000216.1:0-17150 GCA_964469285.1 uncultured Gammaproteobacteria bacterium
TGCTTACCGAACCCGTATTGGGAGAAAGAACTGAAACGCAAGACGGGACTCGACGCGGAAGTTGCAGAATGGCTGGAGACGCACCCCGTCGTGTCGGATATGCTCGGCGACATTACGGCCTTCCTCGACCGTTGGCTGCCCGAATGCGAGCGCAGCTCGCGCAGCTACATAACCGTCGCGGTCGGTTGCACCGGCGGCTGCCACCGCTCCGTGTACCTCGTCGAGAAACTCGCGGCACACTTCCGGGCGCACATGAAACACGTCCAGGTGCGCCACGACGAGATCACCGTTTCTGCGTGACACCTGGCTGACAACCGCCGCCTGCGTGGTGAATACGCTCGGCGTGCATACCCGGCCCGCCGCGACGCTCGTGGGAACGGCTCGGGCCTTTGATTCCGAAATCCGACTCGCAGCGAACGGCAGGAGCGCAGATGCCAAGAGCGTCGTCGGCATCCTCAGCCTCGCGGCAGCCCAAGGAACCACGGTGGAGCTGCGGGCGCGCGGCCCTGACGCCGAAGATGCGCTCCGGGCGCTCCGCGCTATCATCGAATCGGGCTTCGACGAATAAGGGGGCGCTCGTGGCGTTGACGCTCCAAGGTATTGGTATTCCCGGTAGCGTCGCAATCGGACGGATTCATTGCGGCGCGATGACTGCGCGCGCGATCGATGCGCGTACGCCACCGCCCGGCACGGTCGCGCAGGAGGTCGCGCGCTTTCGCCGTGCGCTCGCCGCCGCGCGGCGCGAACTGCGTAAGGTGCGCGGCCAGATTCCACGGTCCACGCCTGCTGAGATTCGCGCGTTCGTCGATGCGCATCTGCTCATGCTTCAAGATCCTGCGCTGAACGATGCGGTCGTGGACCGGATTCGCGCGCAGCGCTGCAGCGCCGAATGGGCGCTGGCGAGCCAGCGAAAAGCGTTGCTCGTGGTTTTCGACACCATTGACGACGCATACTTGCGTACGCGCAGAGATGACGTCGTGCACACAGTCGATCGGCTGCTGATCGCACTCGCCGGCCCCTACCCGGATGGCGTCGACGAAGTCGATGGCGTTATCCATGTCACCGCCAGCCTGGACCCAGCGGAGGTATTGC
This sequence comes from uncultured Gammaproteobacteria bacterium, assembly GCA_964469285.1. Classification (GTDB taxonomy): domain Bacteria; phylum Pseudomonadota; class Gammaproteobacteria; order Natronospirales; family JAIVGZ01; genus JAIVGZ01. The sequence goes on from CAYXYM010000216.1 coordinate 1,093, forward strand.
GCCTGCACCAGCGCGGCGTCGCGGGCTTCGTCACGGAGACCGGCGGACCGCTCTCGCATGCAGCCATCGTCGCCCGCAGCCTTCGGATCCCGGCGCTCGTCGGCGTACGCGATGCGACCCGCCTCGTCCGTACTGACGAGTTCGCGGTCCTTGATGGCGACGCAGGCGAACTCGTCATCGGACCCGACGCCGATGCACTCACGGGTTACCGGCGTCGCCAGCGAAACGAAGCGCGCGAGCGGTCGGCGCTGCGGGCATTGCGGGAAGTCCCGGCCGTCACGCTCGACGGCGCGACCGTCTCGCTGCACGCGAACATCGAGCGGCCGGAAGACGTGCGCTCCGCGCGCAACGAAGGGGCAATCGGCGTCGGCATGTACCGAACCGAATTCCTGTTCCTGAATCGCCGAGAAATTCCCGACGAGGACGAGCAGTACGCAGCGTACGCGCGCGTCGTTGACGGCATGCGCGGGCGCCCGGTCACCATCCGCACGCTCGATCTCGGCGCGGACAAATTACCGAGCGGCCACCCGGACGCAGGTGCGAACCCTGCGCTCGGATTGCGTGCGCTGCGTCTCGGGCTGCAGGAGCCGAAGTGGCTGATTCCACAGCTTCGCGCGCTCCTGCGCGCAGCGGCGCGTGGGCCGCTCGCCATCATGTTGCCGATGGTCGCGCACGCCAGCGAGGTTCGACAGTTTCGTGGATTGCTCGACGACGCACGGGCCAGCCTTTGCGCAGACGGGGTACGCTGTGCAGATAGCGTCTCCATCGGCGCAATGATCGAGGTCCCCGGCGCCGCGCTCACGGCCGCGCAAATCGCGCGCGAGGCGGATTTCCTGTCTATCGGAACCAACGACCTCATCCAGTACACGCTGGCCGTCGATCGAGCGAATGAAGCGGTGACACATCTGTATGACCCACTTCACCCCGCAGTACTGCAACTGATTACAACGGTCTTGCGCGCGGGCACGCGCGCCAACATCCCCGTCTCGCTGTGCGGCGAGATGGCGGGTGACGTGCGGTTCACTCGCCTGCTCCTCGGGCTCGGTCTGACCCAATTCAGCATGCATTCGTCACACTTGCTCTCAGTGAAGCGCATCGTCACGGAATCAGACACCGCGACCGCGCGTCGCTACGCCAAGCGCATCATGGACAAAGCCGACCCGGTCAGGGCTGCGGCACTTTTGGACGAGCTGAACGCCGTCACTCACTGAGCGCACGGCAATCAGTCGCCGGCGACCGCCATCCTGTCGATGAGGATTGATCCGACTTGAATCGGATGGCGTCGATCCAGGTCGGCGCCGAAGCCGACGATGCCGAGCAGCATCTCGCGCAGGTTGCCCGCAACGGTGACTTCCTCAACCGCATGCGTGAATTCACCGCCGTCGACCCAGAAGCCAGCGGCGCCGCGCGAGTAATCTCCGGTAACGAGATTCACACCCTGCCCCATGAGCTCGGTGACGTAAAAGCCGCGACCGACGCTACGCAAAAGGTCGCTCGGCGCGCGGTCGCCCGCCACGAGCACGTTCGTCCAACCGCCCGCGTGTCCGGTGGTCTCCCGGCCGAGCCGGCGTGCCGAATACGAATCCAGCAAGTAGGTTTGCAGTCGACCGTCGCTGACGAGGTCCGTCGCGCGCGTTGCAACACCTTCGCCATCGAACGCGGTGCTGGCGGGACCACGCGCCAGCAAGGGTTCTTCGCGCACGGTGACGCCGGCTGGCAGCACCTGCGAGCCCAGGGCGTCGAGCAAGAACGAGCTCTGGCGGTATTGCGCGGACCCGCGAATGGCTGCGAGTAAGTGGCCGACCAGGCCGCGCGCAACCTCGGGGGCAAACAACACCGGCACACGGGTGGTCGCGACGCGGCGCGCGCCGAGCCGTCGCAACGCGCGTTCGGCGGCGCGAAGGCCGACGCTTTCGGCAGACTCAAGGTCCGCTTCGGCGCGCGCGATGGTGTGCCAACCATCGCGCTGCATCGCTCCGCCCGCCCCCGCGATGACCGCGCAGGACAGTGAATGATGCGTCCCGGCCGCGGTGCCGACGAAGCCATTGCTGTTCGCGTAACAGCGCGTGCCGCGGTGGCTCGAGAACCCCGCACCGTCTGAGTTGGTGATTCTGGCATCCGCGCCGCGCGCAGCGTCCTCCGCGCGCACCGCCAATGCAATTGCAGCCGCTGGATCGATGGCCCAGGGGTGGTCGAGATCGAGGTCCGGGAGGTCCGTCGCGAGGCGATCGGCATCGGCCAACCCGATATGCTCATCCTCGGCGGTGAAGCGCGCAATTCGGCACGCGGCGTCGACGGTATCGCGAAGCGCGGCGTCGGAGAAATCCGCCGTCGACGCACTCCCCTTGCGTTGCCCGAAGTAGACGGTGACCCCGACCGAGCGATCGCGCTGATATTCGACCGTTTCTACTTCGCCGAGCCGCACACCGACAGAGAGTCCGTCTTCAAGGCTCGCAGCGGCCTCGCAGGCGCTGGCGCCCTGTGTACGCGCGATATCGAGGCACTGTGCGACCAGTCGCTCAAGCGTCCTGCTATCATCGCCGTCGTTCATGAACGATTCCGAATTACCGTCGAAGTCACAAAAGAAGCGCGATTCCCTCGCACTTCAAGCATTGGGCGAACGCCTGGTCGAACTCTCGCCACACCAGCTGGATCAATTCGAAATCCCGGCCGGTCTGCGCGATGCCGTTGACGCCGCACGCGCCATCACCGCGCGTGGCGGGCGCAAGCGCCAATTGCAATACATCGGCAAGCTAATGCGCACCGTTGATCCCGAGCCCATCCGGGCCGTACTCGCGAAACTCGACGAGAGCGGTGTCGCGTCCCGCGCATTATTGCACCGTGCGGAAGGTTGGCGCACGCGCCTGCTCGACGAGGGCGATTCGGCGCTTGGCGACGTTCTGGAAAGTTGTACTGACGCGGACCGACAACGGCTGCGCCAGCTGGTTCGGGATGCCCGCGCAGAGCGGGATGCGGGCCGGCCACCCCGCCACCAGCGTGCGTTGTTCCGTTATCTCATCGAGCTTTGAAAGGTCACTGACTGACATAGCGTCGCCCCCGCTGGACGCAAATCCTGCCGCATGGCAAGGTGGACTCAGGTCATTACCCTAGGCCTTGAACGCCATGTCAAACACAACCGCCGTCGTGGCGCTGTTGCTTGTCGCGTCCACCGCCCACGGGGCCCCGTCGCCGCATGCTCACGCGTATCTCGACCACGCGCTGTCCTTGATGGAGCGGCATGCGCTCCATCGTCACACACTCGACTTCGCCCGCATCCGCGCGCATGCGTTCACGGTCGCGCGGGACGCTCGAACAACGCAACAAACCTGGCCAGCCGTCCGCGCCGCGCTCGCGTCACTCGGCGACGGCCACAGCGCACTGCTGACCCCCGATCAGGCGCCGCAACCGGCGTCGCTTGAAGCCGTCGTGCATAGGCAACCGAAGTCCGGGATGCCGACGGGCGCGCTGATTGACGATTCGCTTGCGTACCTTTGGGTCCCCGGCCATGCAGGAGGCGACAGTGCGTCGGATGCCGCATTCGCCGATGCGTTACAGACCCTCATCTTCAAACTCGCGGGCGAGCAGCCATGTGGTTGGGTCGTCGACCTGCGCGACAACCCAGGCGGCAACATGTGGCCAATGCTCGCCGGACTTGAGCCGTTAATCGGTGAAGGCCGCGTCGGCGCGTTCAAGCCGCCCGAGGGCGCCGCGACGAATTGGTGGGTGCACGATGGCATCGCCGGTTCCGGCGACGATACGCAAGCCATGAGCCGGTACGCGGTATCCGTCGACGGTCCGCTACCGGTCGTCGCAGTGCTGACCGGGCCCGCCACTGCGAGTTCCGGCGAGGCCGTGGCGGTGGCATTTCGTGGCCGCCCCGACGCCCGGAGTTTCGGGCAGCCGACGTTCGGCGTGTCGACCGGCAACCGCGGTTTTCGACTTGAGGACGGCGCATTGATGTTCGTGACGGCGTCGCGTTTCGCGGACCGCGACGGACAGGTTTACGGGGGCAAGGTCGATCCGGATGAACCCGTGGCCCTACCTCAGGCGCTGCCCGCCGCAGCCGCATGGCTGCAGGCACACGCACGCTGCCGTACAATGCGCCGATGAAACCGCTGGTTGGGGTCATCATGGGTTCGTCGTCTGACTGGGAAACGCTCCAGTTGGTGGCACAGACGCTTGATTCGCTGAAAATTCCGCATGAAGTCCGCGTCGTTTCGGCGCATCGCACACCGGACCTGCTCTTCGAGTATTGCGCGGGCGCTGAAGCGCGCGGCCTCGAGGTCTTGATTGCCGGCGCTGGCGGTGCCGCGCACCTGCCCGGGATGGCGGCAGCGAAAACGGTTTTGCCGGTCCTCGGCGTGCCCATCCAGTCGCGCGCCTTGAACGGCCTTGATTCCTTGCTCTCCATTGCGCAGATGCCCGCTGGCGTCCCCGTTGGAACGCTCGCGATTGGCGATGCGGGGGCGACCAATGCAGCGCTGCTCGCGGCCGCGATCCTCGGCGCGAAACACCCCGAATATCGCGAAGCGCTACGCGCTTACCGCGACGCGCAGACTGCGCGCGTGCTGGCGCGACCGGACCCGCGGAACGCCTGATGCGTGTCGGGATCGTCGGCGGCGGCCAGCTCGGCCGCATGCTCGCAGTCGCAGCCCGTCCATTGGATCTCGAAGTCACCGTGCTCGACGCGAGCGAAGATGCGCCCGCTGCCGCATTCGCGCCGCTCATCATCGGCGACTTCGGTGATCGCCGCGCACTGGGCCGACTCGCCGATGCGTCGGACGTCGTGACCTTCGATTTCGAGAACGTGCCTGCGGATGCGGCGGATTGGCTCGCGGAGCGCGTGTGCGTGCGCCCCGGACCGCGTGCGTTACGCGTCGCGCAAGATCGAATCGCCGAGAAGTCTCTATTTACAATGCTCGACATCCCCGCGGCGCCGTATGCGGCGGTCGACGACGCGCGCTCGCTCGTCAACGCACTCAAGATCACCGGCTTGCCCGCGGTGATGAAGACGCGCCGGCTCGGTTACGACGGCAAGGGTCAGCGCGTCGTTAGCTCCGCCGAAGAGGCCGAGCGCGCCCGCGTCGCGCTCGGAGGTGCCGACTTGATTGTCGAGGCCTTCGTACAATTTGATCGGGAGCTCTCCCTCGTGGCCGCCCGCGCAACCGATGGGACGGTGGCCGCATACCCGGTGGTGGAGAACCTGCATCGGAATGGCATCCTGCGCACGACCGTCGCTCCGGCAATGTCGGGCCGGTTCGATGCGGACGCCGCGTCGTTCGTTTCACGCCTACTCGGGGAACTCGACTACGTCGGCGTCATCGCGTTGGAATTATTCGAGTGCTCGGAGGGCCTGCGCGCGAACGAGTTCGCCCCGCGTGTCCACAATTCCGGCCATTGGACCATCGAAGGCGCGGCCACGAGCCAGTTCGAGAACCATCTGCGCGCCATTACGGGAATGCCGCTGGGCGATACGACGGCGTTCGGACCGACTGCGATGGTGAATTTCATTGGGGGTATGCCCGATGCCGACGCCGTCGCAGCGATTCCCGATGCGCACTTCCACCACTACGGCAAAGCACCGCGGCCGGGTCGAAAGCTCGGTCACGCGACTGTGAGCGCTGCAACGCGCGACGAACTCACGCCGCGCGTGCGCGCGCTGTGCGAACTCGCCGACGCGAGCGGCCGCTAACCCGTTCCGCCGACCGTTAGCCCGTCGACGCGGAGCGTCGGCTGGCCGACGCCGACCGGCACACTCTGCCCGTCCTTTCCGCACGTCCCGACGCCGCTGTCCAATTCGAGGTCGTTGCCGACCATGCTGACGCGCGTGAGCACGTCCGGCCCGTTGCCAATGAGGGTTGCGCCGCGGACCGGTCGCGTCAGCTTGCCCCCTTCGATCAACCAAGCCTCGCTGGCCGAGAACACAAATTTTCCGGACGTAATGTCAACCTGGCCGCCGCCGAAATTCGCGGCGTACAAACCGCGCTCGACCGATGCGATGATTTCGTCCGGCTCGCTTTCGCCGGCCAGCATGTAAGTATTGGTCATTCGCGGCATCGGCAGGTGCGCAAACGATTCGCGGCGGCCGTTGCCGGTCGGCGCCATGCCCATCAATCGGGCGTTCATCTTGTCCTGCATGAATCCGCGCAGCACACCGTTCTCGATTAGCGTCGTGCACTCGGTCGGTGTGCCCTCATCGTCGACCGTCAACGATCCCCGCCGCTGCAACAGCGTGCCGTCGTCGACGACCGTGCAAAGCTCGTTCGCGACACGCTCGCCGAGCCGCCCCGCGAACGCCGACGTGCCCTTTCTATTGAAGTCGCCTTCGAGCCCGTGCCCAATTGCCTCGTGCAGCAGGATGCCCGGCCAACCCGCGCCGAGGACGACGGTCATGGTCCCCGCCGGCGCCGCTTCGGCATCCAGGTTGATGAGCGCCTCGCGCACCGCTGCATCAACCCATTGCTCTGCGAGCCCTGACCCGAACAACGCGTCATATCCATGCCGGCCTCCGCCGCCAGCGCTGCCCCGCTCTCGGCGACCGTTGCGCTCGACGATCACGGAAATGCTCAGCCGGACCAGCGGCCGCTCGTCGGCGGCGAGCGTGCCGTCGCTCGCCGCGACGAGAATGAGGTCATGGACCGCCGCGAGGCTCACGACGACTTGTGTGACTGCGGGGTCCGCGGCACGCGCGCGTCGGTCCAGTCGTTCGAGCCACGCGACTTTTTCGCCATCAGCGAGCGTACCGATCGGGTCCAGCGCGGGGTACAACGACTGTCGATCGTTAGCGGACCATCGTTGCATCGCAGTGGATCCGCCGCCGGCGCGCGCAATCGACCGCGCCGCGTCCGCTGCCGTGAGCAGCGCGTGCGGCTGAATCTCGTCGGAGTACGCGAACCCCGTCCGCTCGCCTGCCATTGCGCGAACGCCCACGCCTTGCTCGATGTTGTGCGAGCCCTCGCGAACGCGTCCATCCTCGAGCACCCAACTCTCGTGGCGCGACGACTGGAAGTACAGATCAGCGGCATCGACCCGGTTGCCAAGCATGCGCGCCAGCGCATCTGCGAGTCGGTTGTCGTCGAGCCCCGCGGGTTCGAGCAAGCGGTGCGCGGCAAGCTTCAGCGCGCTCAAGGGCGTGGTCCAATCCGCAAAATCACGGCGTCGTCGCGCGGACCGCCCGGCTGGAGGACGATGTGGCCCGGCGCAACGCCCAGCGCCACGAGCCAGTCGTGCACTTCCCGGCCCCAAAGCGTCCCGCGCTCGCCGCCTGGGTACACGATTCGAATTTGCATCGATTCATCGCCGCCCCACGCGGCAACGGCCTCGCGAATGGCGGGTTGGGCGACCACCGCCTCGCCGGACCTTGGTCGGGCCCAGTCGTCGGCAAGCACGATAAATTCATCCGCCGGAACTGTGGTGAGCATCGGCGCGAGCGCAAGGAACCAAGCGGAAATCATGACCCAAGGATACCACCGCGACCCGGTGTGCTCAGCGTTGCTCGTTGACGCGCTCAATCGCGGGCCCGTCCCACGGGCCGGTGACGCGATAGCGTACACGAGCGATATCATCGAGCGGCCCCTTGAACAGCTCTGACGCGATAAGCAGCGCCGCACCGACGCCCGGACCGCCGGCCAGTGTGCCAGCGATGGTGAGGCTCGACGCGAGGCTTGCCGTGACGACGGCATCCTGGTCGTAATCGCGTGTCGCAAGGCCGGTGCGACCCGTGACGTCGACGCGTACCGCCGGGCCGATCAACGTCAGGTCGTCGCTGTGCGCCTGTCCGGCGTCGATGTCGAACGATCCGCTGATTGCGTCGAACGCAAGTCCGCGCCGGAATACGTCGCTGAAGTCGAGCGCGAGCCGGCGCGGTAGTGCATACAAGCTGAGAAGCCCGAAGACGCGGCCTGCGCCTGCGTCCACGTCGAGCAGGTTACCGCGCTCAAACCGCACGCCGACCGTTCCTGCGAGGGTCGGCAACGGGTCAGCGATCGCGCTATCCATCCAGCTCACATCCAATTCAAGATGACCGGCGTCGGCTTCAATCGACGCGGCGTAGCCAAGACCCGCGAGCGTCGCGCGCACGTCGGTGCTGTCGACCGCGCCTCGCAGCACGGTGCGGTGGTATCCATCCACCGTATGCCAGCTGCCATCGGCAACGGCGCGCGCCTCAAGGCGCGTCGCGGAAAAACCCTCAAGCGCGATACCGTTCTCGACGCTGCGCAGCGCACCGTTCACCTCGCCGAGGTCCATCGCGCCGACCTGTAGCCGACCCGCATGGAACAGAATCGGAGGCACGGCGTTCGCGTCGAGCACGGTCGACGGCGGCGTCACATCGCCAGTGCGCTTCGGCACGGCCAGGCGGGAAAAATACGCTTGTATTGGACGCGCATTGTTGGGCAAATCCGGGAGCTCGATACTGCCCGCTGCGCGCTCGCCGTCGAGCGCCCAGCGCCAGCCGTCAATCGCGCGGCGCCCCTCGATTCGGACAGCGCCGAGCTCGCGTCCGTAGAGCGCAAGTTCGCCGATGGCGAGATCGACCACAGTCACGCGCACACCGCCGCCCGCAAGTGACGTGACTGGCGCACCATCGGCGGCACCATGGCTCCAGCGCGACAGGGAACCGCTGACAGCGAGTCCGTCCGCGGGCATCGGCCCGAGTTCGCCGGGGCCGATCTGGACGTGGCCACGCGCGATTTTCCACGCGCCGGTGCCCCCCGCGTACTCCGCGTTTGCGCGCAACGCATCGCCGTCCACGACGTGCACGCGACGCGCTACCGCATCGAAGTCAATTGTGACGGTTACGTCGCGCGCATCCGATGACGTTTTTCCGAGCGGCGCCGGCAAATCGACAGCCAGGCCCGCGAGGTCCGACGCGATGCGCAGTTGCGGTGCGCCATTGGCATACGGCGCCACCAACTCCGCTTGCCACGCAGCCGCACCTTCCAGCAACGGCAGCGGCCGCTCGGCCAGCCGCGCCAGCGTCGCCGCATCGATCCGCCCGTCCAAGTGTACGATGGCCGCCTTGCTGGCGTCGCCAACGCTTCGCCGCGTTTCCACCGATGCGGCAACCGGGCTTTCGAACAGCACGCCCGACAACGCGGCCGCATTGACGCCGTCTTCGCTGATTTGCAGTGCGCCGTGGAGTTGCGTAATCGAATCGGGGAATCCCGCAACGCGAAACGTCGCGTCTGCGACGTCGAGCTGGCCGCTCACATCGACGTCACCCGCGGCGCGGAGCGGCAATGCGATAGCGAGCGCCAAGTCGGCGTTTCCACTTGCGGACGCGCCATCGATCCAATCCGCGCGCCCGATTGGCGTCGTCGCGAAGGTCTCGAACATCAGCCCAAGGTCATTGCCCGCACGGCCATCGACGGTCAGAACCGGTGTCGAGAACGCCGCGATACCGACCTCGGCACTCATCGTCGTACCGCCGAAACGGCCCTGCGCGACCGACGCGTCGAACGATCGGCCGGTGAAGCGCACCCGGGCATCGGCGTCGTCGAGCTGCGGCCATCCGTCCGCGTACGCGAGGGAAATATCCTCCGCCTCGAATGCCGCGTATAAGGTCGCGTCGCCCGCCGCGAGCGCGCCACCGCCAACCACACCGTCGTAGCGGAATTCGCCCTCGACCGCCCGGCCACCAAGCACCGCGCGGTCGAGCCAGGCGACGAGTGCGTCGGACATCACGTTGACGGGCAGATAACCGCGGTGTGCGGCCAAGTTCGCTTCGCTGAAACCGAGGTCGAGTTGCAGCGTCGGACGCCGGCCATCGGGCAGCGTCGCTGCACCGCGACCGCTGGCCGCAACGTGGTGGTTCGCGGCAGAAATCGTCGGCAATGCCACTCGCCAAGCGTCGCCCTCGCGCGTCCAGTCGGCCACGACCTCCGCACTACGCAGCCCGAATCGTTCACGGAAAACGCGCGGAAAATACACCGACCCGTCGGCGATTGAGAGGGTCGCGCGCCCGCGGTCGTAGTCCGCGTCGGTATGAATCGACACACCGGTGAATCCGGGAATGGTGCTCTCGGCGTCGTGCGACAACGCGAGCGCGTCCGCCTCGAGTGCAAGCGTATAGCGAAGCGGTCCATCAGCAGCGCGGCGCACCATGAGGTCGACGCGGTGGACTTCGCCGCTCGGCGCGCGGTCGAGCAATGCGGTTGCGCGGACGCCGAGATACCATGGTACGGCTGCCGCGAACCGCGCGAGGTCTTCGATGTAGACGCGCTCCGAGGTGAGGTGCCAGTACGCCGGGTCGTCGCCCGCCGCAGGTGCGGTGTAAGTGAGCCCGACAGGGCCACTGCGCCGCCCATCGGCGCCGTGCGCGACGAGTAACGCATCCCAACCGCCGTCCTGCCGCGTCCAGCGCAATACCGCGTTTGCGCCGTCCGAAAGCAATGCGTTCGTGACGAACGACTGCGGGGTGCCGTGTTCAATATGCAGCGCGAGCTCGAGATCTAATGCGCCGTCGCGCAATCTCGCACGGCGCCCGATGTGCTGGAACGCCGCGAGGTCGACGCCCTTGAAACCAACCTCGACGTCCGTCGCCCAGTCGGCTTCGCCAGGCCAACCGCGTCCAGTCACATCCATCGAGATCGTGCCGGCGGCACCACCGCCCGGTCGCGCCGTCAGCGCGACTTGATGTCGCTGGCCGTCGCTTTGAATGGTCCCGGTAATTCGCTCGAGTTCGGCGCGGCGGCGGCCCTCGTCCGCAACGAGCACGACCCGTCCGGACTCAACCTCGATGATGCCGCGCCGGTCGCGGGCCGCGAATGCGCGCTGCCACTGCGTGCCGACCCGGTCGCCGCCGGCGGAATCGACGACCAGCATCACGTCGGGCGCCACCAGAACGATGCGGGCGGGCACAAAGCCACCTCGTCGGATGAGCGAGCGAAGGCTGATCCCGATGCGAACTTCACGTGCAGCGACCGCGCGCTGTGCGTCGGCGCTGATAAAACGCACTCCCTCAAGAACGATTTCGGGTCGAATGCCGCGCCAACGGAGGTCGAGCGCATCGATGTCGACTGGCGCGCCGAAGACCTCGCTCGCCCAGCCCTCCACGTCGGCGCGATACGCCGGGACGAGCGGCACGACGAAGCGGAAGGCTGCGGTCAACAACGCGAGCACGATCACGATGGATGCAGCGGTCCATGCGGCCGCCCCGACGAGCTTGCGGGTCCGCGTCGCGCCGGTCATTCACCGACCTCGGACAGCAATTCGACAGTCTCGAACAAAGGCAAGCCGACAACGCCGGTGTAGCTCCCTTCCAGGTGCGAAATAAACGCCGCTGCATGCCCTTGTACCGCGTAGCCGCCCGCCTTGTCGTACGGCTCTTCGGTCGCGCAATAGGCGGCAATTTCCGCGTCGTGGAGCACGCGCATCGTCACGCGGGTCGTGACGACACGTGACGACACGCGCGCGCCGCGGATGACGACGACCGCGCTGATGACCTCGTGGGTACGACCTGACAGACGGCGAAGCATCGCACACGCCGCTTCGGGTCCGCTCGGTTTTCCGAGTAGTTCGCCGTCGATAACCACCCCGGTATCGGCGCCTAACACCGTTGACACGTCGTCGGCTGAGTCGGCGACTGCGGTCGCCTTCGCACGCGCAACGCGAAGCACATAATCGACAGGCCGCTCGCCCGGCAACGGCGTCTCGTCGATTTCCGCCGGCTGCACGACACAAGCGATGCCGACTTGTGCGAGCAATTCGCGGCGCCGCGGCGACGCCGACGCAAGCAAGATTGGCCATTCAGTCACGGTGGTAAGGATGACCGTTGAGGATCGTCCATGCGCGGTACAGCTGCTCGGCGACGACGACCCGCGCGAGCATATGCGGCAACGTCAGGTTCGACAACGACCACGCTTGTGCCGCGCGGGCGCGAACTTCCGCGGCGTGCCCATCGGGCCCACCGATGATGAGCGCGAGTGGGCGCCCGCTATCACGCCACACGGTAAGTTGCGCAGCCAACTCCCGCGTTGTCCACGCGCTGCCGCGCTCGTCGAGCGCGACGGCGTGCGCGTCGGCGGGAATCTGCGCGAGGATACGCTCGACCTCGTCACGCTTACCCGTCGGAATCTCTACGAGGTCGACACGCAATTCCGGGGGCATGCGCGTCGCGAACTCACGATACGCATCCGCCGTCCACCGCGGCATACGCTTGCCGACCGCGACCAACTTTATCCGCATTCAACCGCCCGATTGCTGGTCGCCATCGCCCGCGTGGTCCCACAGCTTCTCCAGCTTGTAGAAATCACGCACGCGCGGCAGCATGACGTGCGCAATCACGTCACCGAGGTCAATCAGCACCCACTCGCCGTCTTTCTCACCCTCGATGCCGAGCACGGACACACCGGCCTTGCGCGCAGCCTGCAGCACGTTGTCGGCGAGCGATTTGACGTGTCGGTCGGAGTTGCCGGACGCGAGCACCATCCAGTCGGTGATGGTCGTGATCCCACGGACATCCATGCAGAGGATGTCCACGCCCTTCAAGTCGTCTAATGCGCCGACTACCAATGCTGTCGGCTCCTGCTCAGCCATCCGTACCCCCTGTATACCAGTCATTCGTTTCAATCAGTTTCGCGACCGCCGCGGGGACGAGCCATTGCAGCGAACGTCCGGCGGCCGCGTCCGCCCGCAGTGCCGTCGACGAGATCGCGAGCTCCGTTGTATCGCTCATGAACACAAGCCCGGCCGGTCGACCGTGCAGCGCCGTCGCGTCGTGCGCCAGCCGCCCTGCAACAGCCGTGTGCAACTCGGGGTTCAGTGACTCATCCCCGGCGCCGGGTCGCCGCGCGACGACAATGTGCGCGAGCCCGAAGATTTCCTGCCAGCGGTGCCATGTGTTCAGTCGGGAAAACGCGTCATGCCCGACCAGCAGGCAAAGTGGGCCGCCCGCCGACTCGCGCCGAAGTTCAAGCAGCGTCTCGACGGTGTACGACGGCCCCCCGCGGCGGATTTCGCGGTCATCGACGATGCACCCGCGCATGTCGTGCAATGCAGCCGCGAGCATCGCGACGCGCGCGCTCGGAGGTGCCGTGGCACTGCGGCGATGGACGGGGTTTGCACAAGGCACCACGCGGAGCTCTGTCAGCGACAAACGGTCGCGCAGCTCGACCATCGCGCGCAGGTGCCCGCAATGGACCGGGTCGAACATGCCACCAAAGACGCCGATCAAGTCGCGCGTTGCCGGCCGGCGAGGCCAACGGTCAGGTAGGCAAGTTCGTCCCAAACGACGCCAGGCGCCGCCCCTTTGATGACCCGGTCCGCGCCCGCGGCGCGGCGCAACAACCGCGCAACGCGCGCCGTCCGCAAGCGGCCCACCGCGTTGCGTACGAGGGATTGTCGGGCTTGCCAGACGCGCGCTGCGTACAGCGCGCGATCAACCGGTTCGCCGCGCCCGACCGCCGCCGTGACACTCGCGAGCGTGCGGAGCTCACGCACCAACGCCCACAGGATGAGCACGGGCTCCGCGCCTTCCGCACGCATGCCGTCGAGCATGCGCAATGCACGCGCGGACTCGCCGGCCACCGCCGCATCGACCCACTGAAACAGATCGTAGCGTGCGCTGTCGGCAACCGCCTCGCGCACCGCATCGACCGTGACCGGGCCGTCGCCGTGCAGCAAGACGAGTTTATCGACTTCCTGCGCCGCGGCGAGCAAATTGCCCTCAACGCGTTGCACGAGCAGCTCGACCGCGTCCGGATGCGGCTGCAATCCACGGGCGCGCATTCGCGCAACCAGCCAGCGGTTCAGTTCAGCGAGGCCGAGCGGGCGGAATTCCTGCAGCGGGCCGGCGGCGCGAAGCGCCGACACCCACTTGCTTTTTCGGGTGTTGCCGTCGAGCTTGCCTGCGATGACGAGCAGGATTGTGTCATCGGCCGGCCGCGCGCAATACTCGGCGAGTGCGCGCGCACCCGCATCCCCCGGCTTCGCAGACGGCATTCGCAGTTCGATAATTCGCTTTGACGCGAACAAGGAGAGGCTTGCTGCCGCGGACGCTAACGTGGACCAATCGAAACCCCGCTCGACGTGGAAGACCTCGCGCTCATCGAAACCCGCGGCGCGTGCCGCGTCACGAACCGCGGCCGCGGCCTCTTCGACCAGAAACGGCTCGTCGCCGCAAACCGTATAAACCGCGTCGAGCGGCGTATCGCGTTGCACCATGTGTCCGATGATACGCCGTCAGCGGAGCCGCGGCAGCAGGCGCAGCGGCAACAGCGCGATCAATGCGACGACGATGACAGGGCCCGCCGGCTGGTCCAGCCCCAGCGCTGCGGCCAGCGCCACGAGGTACGCGACCGCACCACATAATGGCGCGACAATGAGCGCCTGACGCCAGCTCCGGCAGACGCCGAACGCGATCCAGGGCGGTACGAATACCAGCGCAAATGCCGCCATCGCGCCGACCGCCCCCGTGGCAACGACCAGTGTGCCGATCACCAAGCCCGCGAACGCGGCCTCGTGAGGCCACGCCGGTTGCCGGTTGGCGCGGTAGTGATCCGGGAAAAATCGCTGTCTGAGCAATCTCGGCGATAACCAGCCCAGCGCGGCCAGCGTCGCTGCCGCGATACCAAGCGCGATCCACAGCTGCGGTGCCGTCGCAAAGTACAACTGGCCGCGCAGCAAGGTCTCACCGAGCACTTCACCGTGTTCGCTATTCGCCGCGAGCAGCAGGGCGAGCGCCCAGCCAGCAATCGTCATGGCCGCATAGAGGTCGTTACCGGGTCTACGCACTGCGCCTTTCAATAGCGCGGCGATTGCGGCCGCGCCGAGGGCACACGCAAGCACCGGCCAATGCAACAGTCCACTCGCAAGCGCGCCGGCCGCTGCGACATGCGTGTAGCCGAGCGCGCCGAGCCATTCGTCGCGAACGCGCAGGAACACGCCGAGCACGGGCAATAGCATCGCAAGCGTCAACCCGAGCAACAAGGGCACGCGAAACAGCGGGTCGAAAACAAGCTCGAGATTCATACGCGGTTCACCTCGACGATACGTGTACAGCACGCTTCGAGGAATGCGGCTTCATGACTGACGACAACGACGCCGCGGGTCGCGGGCGTCGCCTTCAGCAGCGCGGTCAATGCACCGACGCTGTCCGGGTCGAGATTGTTGCTCGGCTCATCGAGCAACACGAGGTCCGCCGGACTGCCGAGACACGCAAACGCGAGCAACAACTGGTACTGGCCGCCGCTCAACTCGTCGAGCGGCAACGCGAGGCGCTCCCTAAGCAACGGCGGGCAACCGGCCACGTCCGCTTCGGTGATCGCAAGCAATTCGCGGCCGCGGAGTGGAATCTCGGCCGGGCGCTCTGGGCGCTGGCGGTGATGCGCGACGCGTACGCGGTCGGCGAGCGCGACACGACCGGAAAAGACGCGCGCCCCGCGGGTGACGACGCCGAGTATCGTCGACTTGCCGATGCCGTTCGGCCCGCTGAGCCCGACGACTTCGCCGGGGCTGACCTGGAACGACACGGGGCCAACCACCGCGTGCCCATAGCCCGCGCGCACGCCGTCGAGTTCGAGCAACACCGTCATGGCGCGCCCCCGATGTCGCCGACCCACCCGTCAACGAGTTCGAGATACGCGGTCGCGCCGCCGTCTGCGTCAACGTTGCTCGCGCGGCGCACGATGCGCCAACCGAGTTCACGCGCCAGGAACGCCGGACCGTTGGCGGGCTGAAACGGAAGATGCACGATTACGCCGCGCTCGCCGTGCAAGTCTGAAACAAGCGATGCGAGATGCCGCGCCGACGGCGGAATGCCGGGGAGCGGCTCGATATAACCGGCGACCGTGACGTCGAACCGATCGAACAAGTAGTTCGCATCTTTGTGGTAAGCGAGCACGCGTGGCGCTGCGCTCAGTCGCTCCTTCCATTGCGGGACGCGCATCTCGATGTCGCGCGCGAACTCGGCGGCATTCGCGTGGTACGCATCGGCGTTTGCCGGATCTAGCGTCGCGAGCCGCACGGCGAGCGCCGTCGCCGCCTCGGCGAAGCGCACAGGGTCCATGTAGAAGTGCGGATTGCCCGCCGGGTGGACGTCGCCGCGACCGCGGTCGGCC
>CAYXYM010000217.1:0-5223 GCA_964469285.1 uncultured Gammaproteobacteria bacterium
CCTTCCAGCGTGACCGCTTCCGGCTGCACATCCGCGCGGCGCGCAAGGCAGCGCTGCCGCTGATCATCCACACGCGCGCTGCGCGCGAGGACACGCTGGCGGTGATGCGCGAGGAGGGCGCTGACAGCGTCGGCGGGGTAATGCACTGCTTTACCGAGGACTGGGGAATGGCAAAGGCCGCCATCGACCTCGGGTTCATGATCTCGTTCTCAGGCATCGTGACCTTCAAGACCGCGACCGAACTCCAGGACGTCGCACGGCGCGTGCCGGACGACCATCTGCTGGTCGAGACCGACGCGCCGTGGCTCGCGCCCGTTCCGTACCGCGGAAAGCCGAACCAGCCGGCATGGGTGCGGCATACCGCTGAATTCGTCGCGGCGTTACGCGGGCAGACGCTGGCGGAGGTGGCCGCGGTGACGACGGGGAATTATTACCGGGTGTTCGGTAGAGACTGAGGTGCCGGCATCGCGACGCCGTGAGCGTCGCTCCCACAATCCTTCGGTCAAGCCTCGGCGGAACCCGATTGGAGGCCGCCCTGGAGGACGTAAGCGGTGATGCCGCGCTCATTCAGGATGAACGACGCGGCGGAGCTGCGGCGGCCGGTGTCGCACACCACCACATATTTCTTCGATCGGTCGATCTTGTCGATCTTCACGCGAATGAAATACAGCGGGATGTTGATTGCGTCGGTCGGGTGCTCGTTTTCGAATTCGCTCGGCAGCCGTACGTCGAGCCAAACGCCGCCGTCGGCGATGATCTTGTCCGCCTGCTCGCGCGAGACCCACTTCAGCATCGGCTCATTAAGAAGCTTCTGGAAGTCGTCCTTGCCGAGGCGCATCAGCGTGCCGTCGGTCTTCATCGTGATCGTCGCGTTGCGCTTCGCATCGGAAATCAGCGCTTCTTCGCCGAAGCTGTCACCGACGCTCAGTTCGGCGAGCTTGATGCCCGACTTGTTGAGTGGCGTCTCGCGCGTGACCGTCGCCTTGCCTTTCGTCAGCACGTAGAAGTAGTCACCATCCTCGCCCTGCTTGATGACCGGCTCGCCGGCTTTGAGTGTGACGGGCTGCATGCGCATGAACATCGCCTGGATGTTCGCGGGCGGGATTCGGTGAAACGCGGGGTTCTGCAGGATGCTCGTCATCCAGTCGTCCGACTCGGAGTCGTCGCCAGAGCTCAATTCAGAAACTTCGAATGTACCGGTCTGGTCCCAGGTGAGCATCACGTCGAGCAGGTCTGAGTCGATCGCGACGTACTCGATGTCGGTCTTGGCGCGGGCGGCGAGGAAGCGGGGGGTCTGCGGCGCAAGCGGGTGCTTCGCTTCCGGGCTACCGCCGGTGATGACCTTCACGACCTTGTCCTCGTTGCGCAGCTCGACCTCGCCGGAAACGACGTACACGGCACGCTTGTCGGCATCGCCCTTCTTGAACAGGAAACGACCGGCCGGGAGTTCCTCGACCGCGAATTTCTTTGAGAGCTCTACTTGGTTCTCCGGCTTGAGCCCATTGAGGGGCGACAAGCGTTGGAACAGCTCCCTGTCAAGCGGGCGTTTTGGCATCCGCGGATTCTAGCATGTCAGGCCTCTGATTCCAGCGCCGGGACAGGGCGCGGGCGTCGTTTCTCGTCAATCGCCACGTAGGTAATCCGCGCCGTCGCGACCTGCACGGACTCAGCGCCGGACTGGCGCTCTGAGTACACGTCGACCTTGACCGTCAGAGAGGTGCGTCCCACGCGCTCGACCTCCGTGTAGCAGCTCACGACGTCACCCACGTACACGGCCTGCAGGAACACGAATTCGTTGACGGCGACCGTGACGACGCGCCCCTGAGCGCGCCGCATTGCGCGCACCGCGCCGGCGACATCGACCTGCGACATGAGCCAGCCACCGAAAATATCGCCAAGTCCGTTCGTGTCCTTCGGCATCGCGAGCATGCGGACCGTCGCTTCACCAGGCATCGGCTTCATATCAGATCGCATCCCAGCCGTCGTGCGGCGCAAAGCGCTCGCCATGCCGCTCTGCGAGCGCGCGCATCGTCGCGACGACATCATCCTTGCCGCGCGCACGGGCGTAGCAGATTGGGCCGCCGGTGAACGGCGCAAAGCCCGTTCCGAAAATGACCCCGGCGTCGACGAGGTCGGCGTCGGCGACGACGCCCTCGTGCAGACACGCGACGGCTTCGTTCAGCAGCGGCATGATGAGCCGGTCACCGAGGTCGGACGGAGCACCGTCGGCGCGGGACTTGTCGCGCACCGGCTTGCCGTCCTTGTAGGTGTAGAAACCGCGACCGCTCTTCCGACCGAGACGACCATCATCGACCATCTGTTTCAGCCGCGGAGGCACCTGCAAGCCGAACGAATCCGCGAACACCTTCGAGACCGACAGTGCGACGTCGAGGCCAACCGTGTCGGCGAGCTCGATTGGCCCCATTGGCATGCCGAAATCAAGCGCCGCGCGGTCGATGGCCTCAAGCGGCACGCCTTCGCCTGCAATCAGCATCGCTTCCATCATGTATGGCATCAGGATGCGATTCACGAGGAAACCCGGTGACGACTTTGCAGGCAACGGTAGCCGGTCGATGTGGCGGCCGAATGCGAGCGCCTGTTCTAGCGCGCGCGGGTCGGTGTCATCGGTATGCACGACTTCGAGCAGTGGCATTTTCGCCACCGGGTTGAAGAAGTGCAGTCCAACGAGTCGATTGGGCGCCGCGAGGTCCCGGGACAATTCCTCCAGCCGGATGCTCGACGTGTTTGTCGCGAGCAGCGCGCCGTCTTTCATTTTCGGCTCGAGCGTTTTGTACAGCTCGCGCTTGGCATCTGCGTTCTCGTAAATCGCCTCGATGATGACGTCCGCCTGCGTGGCGCCACGCCCGTCGACGTCCGGCACGAGCCGGTCCATTGCAGCCTGCACGAGGCGCGGGTCCTTGAGTTTGCCTTGGTACAGCTTCGCAGCGCGCTTGATCGCCGGCGCGACATACTTCGGCTCGCGGTCCTGTAGCGTGACGCTGTAGCCGCGCAACGCGCACCACGCGGCGATGTCGCCGCCCATCACGCCCGCGCCGATCACGTGCACGTGCTTCAGGTCGAGCTTCGACTTGCGCCCGAGGCTCTTCAATCGGTCCTGCAGCATGAACACGCGTACGAGGTTCTGCGCAGTTGGGCCGGTCATCAGTGCGGCAATCGACTCGGCTTCCTTTGCGTACATCCGCGCCGGGTCGTCGTAATGTTCCTTCCACAGATCAATGATCGCGTAGGGCGCGGGGTAATGGCGGCGCTTCGCTTTGCGCGCAACCTGTTTTTCGAGCTGGCCGGCAACGATGCCCCGCATGAGCTTATTCGACAGCCACTGCTGCCATTGCGGCGCACGCTTGACGGCCGGCGGCTTCAACGCGAGCTTGCGCGCTGCGCGCTCAAGGTGGCGTTCGGGCACCGCCATGTCGACGAGGCCGATTTTCTTCGCCGCACGCGCACGCAGCCCGCGACCGGTCAGCATCATGTCCATCGCCGGCAATACCCCGACGAGCCGGATCGACCGCACGGTGCCGCCGAATCCTGGGTGGATACCGAGTTTCACTTCGGGCAGACCGAGCTGCGTTTTCGGATCGTCGAGCGCGACGCGATAACGGCACGCGAGTGCGAGCTCGAGACCGCCGCCGAGCGCGAAGCCGTTGATCATCGCAACCGTGGGGCAGGGCAGGCGCTCAAGTCGTTCCAGCACTTGCTGGCCGCTCCGAATCAGCGCAAGCGCATCGTCGGGCCCCTGCAGGTCGACGAACTCGGTGATATCCGCCCCGGCGATGAACCCCGACGCTTTCTTCGAGTGGACGATGACCGCTTTCGGCTTCATCTGCTCAAGCTCCGTCACGCGCTCGCCGAGCTCGCGCATCACCGCACCGGACAGCACATTGGTGCTCACGCCCTCCTTATCGAAGCCGAGCCACGCGATGCCGTCCGCGTCCTGTTCGATATTCCAATCGCTCATTCCGTCACCTCCAGCAACATCGCGCCGCCTTGTCCACCACCGATGCACAGCGTCGAGACCGCGTAACGGCCACCCGTCCGCTTGAGCACGTTCAGTGCGTGCAGCGCGATACGTGCGCCGCTCGCGCCGACCGGGTGACCGATCGCAACCGCGCCGCCATCGATGTTCAGCTTAGATTCGTCAATCGCGCCGAATGCGCCGTCGAGGCCGAGCTCGTTGCGGCAATAGTCGTCGTCCGCGAGCGCTGCATTGCACGCGAGCACCTGACCGGCGAACGCCTCGTTGATTTCGAAATAATCGATGTCGTCACGACCGAGCCCGTGGCGTTGCAGCAACTGTGTGATCGCGTGCACGGGGCCAAGACCCATTTGCGCAGGATCGATCGCCGCCCATTCGCAGTCGACGATGCGACCAAGCGTCGGCAGCGCGTGTTCGTCGACCGCCTTTTGCGACGCGAGCAGCAGTGCCGCGGCGCCGTCGGTGACCTGCGAGCTGTTCGCAGCGGTCACCAAGCCAACGTCGCGGTCGAAGAACGGCTTCAGCGTCGCGAGCTTCTCCTCGTTCGAGTCGCGGCGCAGGCCGTCGTCGTGCTCGTGATAGCTGCCATCGGACGCGTATACCGTCACGACTTCATCGGCGAGGAAACCGGCGTCAATCGCCGCGGCGAGCCGCTGATGGCTGCGCACCGCGTACGCGTCCATCTGCGCGCGCGTGATGCCGAAGCGGTGCGCGATGATTTCCGCGGTCTGACCCATCGACAGGCCGACGATCGGATCGGTCAAACCACGCAACAGGCCAATGACCGGCGAGAAATGCTTCGGCCGCAACTTAAAGAACAGGCTCGCGCGCCGCGCGGCCGATTTCGCCTGCTGCATGTCCGCCAACCATTCGACCATGTCGGGGCCGACCAGCACCGGCGCGCGACTCATCGCTTCGGTGCCGCCAGCGAGCACGAGATCCGAGCGGCCGGTCATGATGTTCACACGCGCCGAGTCGAGCGCCTGCAACGCCGACGCGCAATTGCGCATGACGGTCCAACCGGGGACCTTGAATCCGCAGCCGAGCCTGAGCGCGATGATGCGACCGATGTTCGCCTCGTCGGGGCTCGGCATCGCGCAGCCGAAAATCACCTCGTCGAGATCGGACGGCTCAACCGGGCTGCGCGCGAGCAGCGGGCGGCCCGCGCCGACTGCGAGATCGGACGCGCTGAACGGTCCTGGCCGACCGCGTGCCTTCAGGAAGGGCGT
>CAYXYM010000218.1:0-6136 GCA_964469285.1 uncultured Gammaproteobacteria bacterium
CGTGCTGCTTGATATGGACGGCACGCTGCTCGACCTGCGCTTCGACAACTGGTTCTGGCAGGAGCTCCTGCCCGAGCGCTGGGGCGTCGCGCGTGGGCTCGACCTTGCCGAGGCGCAGCGGCAGCTGAAGCCCGTATTCGAACGCCAGGAGGGCACGCTGAACTGGTACTGCGTTGACCACTGGTCGCGCGAGCTTGGCCTCGACGTCGCAGGGCTAAAGCGGGAACACGAGCACGAGATTCGTGTACACCCGTACGTCATCGACTTTCTCGACGCGGTCCGCGCGCTTGGAAAGCGCGTCGTCCTCGTCACCAATGCGCACCGGCACGCGCTCGATATCAAGCTCGGCGCGACCGGCATCGGCGGCCACTTCGATGCGGTGCATTCGTCGCACGACTTCGATGCGCCGAAAGAGTCCGCGGCATTTTGGCAACGGTTGGCGGCGCGCGAGCACTTCGATCCGGCGACAACGCTGTTCGTGGACGACAGCCGGGCGGTGCTGACGGCTGCGCGCGACTACGGGATCGCGCACGTCATTGCGGTCGCGAAACCGGACTCGACGCGGGACGCGCGCTTCCACGACGGTTTCACGCACATCCATGATTTCCGGGAGCTGATGCCTGATATAATTCGGACATGAGAAGGATTTCCCAGTTTTTAGTCGCCTTTGTGGCGTTCGGATTGATTGGATGCGGTGGCGACGGCACGTCAGTCCAGCCGGTGCCAGAGCCGCAACCGCAACCGCAACCGCAACCTCAACCGGTCCCCGACGCGCGCGAGGTCGAACCGTTCGACCTGACCGCGGCCGCGTATCTCGGTGGTTTTCTCTTGGCCCACGAGAATCCACCGCCCGAATGTATCGACTGGTGCGAGTCGTGGGACCCGAGGTATGACCTCTACCATCTGACGGTCGGGTCGAGCGATGCGCTTCGGGTCAATCGGCTCGAAGGCGGCGACACGCTTGCAGGCGACTTCGTCGCGACCCGCGACCATCGCTTCGCCGCGTACACCACCAACCTCGGCGGAAACGTCGGTATCTTCCTCTACGACATGATGGCGGGCGAGGTCCGCCCGGTCGCTGTTTACGACGGCGACGACCGCGTGTACGGCCCGAAACTGGCGGACGACCGGGTCTTGTTATGGCAGCTCAATGATGCGAGAACGCGCGAGGACGCATTCGTCGGGTCGCTCGATGGTAGTGTCGAGGCCGCGCGGGTCGAGACCGTACTCGATCAGTCGTATGCGTCGTGGTCGGCGACACTTACGCCGGACGGCACACGCGTCGTTTGGTATGAGGAGAATCAGGAGAGGGAACGGCTGTTCGCGATGGCCAGCGTCGACAGCCCGGGGACTCCGCAGGTGTTACAGGCGCTCGAGCCGGAAACCACGGAATACTGGCGCTACGGCATCGAGTACGTGACCTCGGACGCGCTGATGTATTACGAGCTCAGGGATACGGTGCCGAGAAGGACGTACTGGCGTCTCCCGCTGGATGAGCCCACGGCGGTGGCGTCGATCGACATTCCAGTACCGGACGACCATGAATTGGGTCCGTGTAAGTTTGAACACGCGAATAGTGAGCCCGTGCGTTTCCTCTGCCGCAGCGTTCGTCGTTCCGGGATGGATTTCTTCGGGCATCTCATCGCCGGCAATGTCTCCTCTCCCGGCGACGCCGTTGTGCTCACTGATGCCGAGACGGAATTGTTCTATGGATTCGATTACAGCCCGGACGGTGAATGGGTTGCGTTCGCGGAGGGCAGCCCTTGGCACGAATCGGATACCTTCACGGTGCATCTCGCGGACATGTCCGGGCCCGCGCCGGCGATCACGACATTTCCCACGAGCCCACATCCATCGTGGAGCCCGTTTATCCGCCCGCCTGTGGTGTTCAGTCCGGATTCCACGCGTTTCGTGTTTATTACTGAAGACGGGCTCTCGATGGTCGATTTGCAAGCCGCCACCCTGTCCGCGACGCCGTTGATTTCGATTACCGAGGATATGCAAATCGAGCGTTTCGAGATGTTGCCGGATAACGCGCATTTATTGCTGTATGGCGCGAAGCGAAATTGGATTCTGCCGATGACCGAAGGCGCGATGATGGTGCCGCTGATTCCCGAGCCGCCGACCGAGAATTGGGAGGAAGATCGATTCCTCCCGACACCTTAGAAGTCTCAGCCAGCCTTTAGGTGCCGCTGGTCCCAGCGCTTGTACCGCTTGCGGCAATACGTGTCGAGCTCATCGAACGTATCGAAGATCAGCTTGTAGTGCTTCTCGGCGGGTTCGTCGAACTCACACCAGTCATTGGTGTAGTCACGGCAGACCTGCGGGCGGCGGTCGTAGATGCCGCAACGGCCGTCGGTCAGGAGATGGGCGCAGCGCGTGTCGAATTGCAGGAACCAACCGTCGTCGTCGCGGAACACGCGGACGCCGTTGTGAGAGACCTGCCAGAGGAGAAAATCAAAGTCCGCGATGGAACGCGGCGCGTCGATTTGCTGCGTGACGTAAGTGCAGCACTTCGTGCGCGTGCACAGCGTGCACTTCGCGAGGCCTTCAGCCACTCCGTCGGCGCCGGCCACCGCCGCCACCACCGCCACTACCCCCACCCCCCATGCGCTTGCGCGGGTCTGGCTTCCGCGGCCGCCGGGCGGGGCGGACGAAGCCGTCGCGCGGGAGATCGGGGGGTATCGTGCCGACCGTGATCTTGTGGCCGATGAAATCCTCGATGTCGGGCAGCGAGAACACGTACTCCTCGCAGCCGAAGCTGATTGCGTCGCCGGCTTGGCCCGCGCGCGCGGTGCGGCCGATACGGTGCACGTAGTCCTCGCGGTCCTGCGGAAGGTCGAAGTTGAACACGTGGCTCACGTGCGGGATGTGCAGACCGCGCGCGGCGACGTCGGTCGCGACGAGCACCGGCAGCTCACCGGTCTGGAACTGTCCGAGCAGCTTCTCGCGTTTTTTCTGTGGCACGTCGCCGGAGATGGTCTCGGCCTTCAGGCCGTTCGCGTTCAGCCAGTCGGCGAGCTGGTCGGCGATGCGCTTCGTGTTGACGAACACGAGGCTGCGGCGCGGGTCGGTGCCCTTCAGCAAGTGGATAAGCAGCGGAATCTTGTCTTCGTTCGCGGTGTGGTACACGAGCTCGCGCACGCGGTCGGCTGTGACGCGCTCGGGCTCAATCTCGATTTTCTCGGGGTCGTTCATGTGCTCGTACGCGAGTTCGAGCACGCGCTGCGACAGTGTCGCGGAGAACAGCATGTTGAGGCGCTGATCGGGCTCAGGCATCCGGCGAAGCAGGTAGCGGATGTCCTTGATGAAGCCGAGGTCGAACATGCGGTCCGCCTCGTCGAGTACGAGTACCTGCGCGGCCTTCAGGTTGAAGATGCCCTGTTTCTCGTAATCGATGATGCGGCCCGGCGTGCCGATCAATACGTCAATGCCCGCCTGAAGCATCTCGCGCTGGCTCTCGTAACCCGTACCGCCGTAAACGAGACCAATCTTGAAGCCCGCGTGCTTGCCGAGTGACTCCGCATCGCGCCAGATCTGAATCGCGAGTTCGCGCGTCGGCGCGAGCACGAGTGCGCGCGGCTGCGTGTTCTTGCGCGAGTCCGCCGGTGGGTTGATCAGCAGGTGCTGGAACAGCGCGAGCAGGAATGCTGCGGTTTTTCCGGTGCCGGTCTGCGCCTGGCCGGCGCAATCGCGGCCCGCGAGCAGAATCGGCAGGGTCTTTTCCTGGATGGGCGTGCACTGAGAAAAGCCAGTTTCTTCAATACCTTGCATGAGCTCAGGTCGGAGACCGAGCGCGTCGAAACGGGTGTCTGTTAAATGCTTGTCTGTCATGAATGCTTGAATTGTTCCGGGAACTAGGATGAAATACGGGCTAACGATTATTCCGGACCAGCGCGCGGGGCTCCGCCCAGTTGCGCTTCCACTCGAAGAAACCGCTTAAGACCGCCAGCCAGCAGGGATGTTGTGCCTGAATCATTGGGGCACATCATACACCCTGATTCCAAGACCCTGTATCCGCTGCCGGCACAAGCCAGATGGAGAACAAGAATAGTGAGCGACAAAATCGTACACACGAGCGATCAGGCGTTTGAGACTGACGTCCTGAACGCCGACGCACCGGTGCTGGTCGACTACTGGGCCGAATGGTGCGGGCCCTGCAAGATGATTGCGCCGATCCTCGACGAGATCGCGAACGACTACGACGGCAAGGTCAAGGTCGTTAAGCTGAACATTGACGAGAATCCGCAGACCCCGCCGCGCTACGGCATCCGGGGCATTCCGACGCTGATGATTTTCAAGGGCGGCAATGTCGAAGCGACCAAGGTCGGGGCCGTGACCAAGTCGCAACTCGCCGCATTCCTCGACACGAACATATAAGAACGAGACAACCCGGTGCGCGTCGGCGGCGCGCATCGGCGTTCAAACCCCACCGCCTCCCTTCCCGAGAAGAAAACTGACACCAATGAACCTGACTGAACTCAAGAAAAAATCCGCGGCCGAAGTCATCGAGCTCGCGGGCGAAATGGGGGTAGAGGGCATCGCCCGGTCCCGCAAACAGGACGTCATCTTCGCGTTGCTGAAAGCGCACGCGAAAGGCGGCGATGACATCTTCGGCGACGGCGTGCTCGAAATCCTGCAGGACGGCTTCGGCTTCCTCCGTTCGGCCGACAGCTCGTACCTCGCGGGCCCCGACGACATCTACGTGTCGCCGAGCCAGATCCGCCGCTTCAATTTGCGAACGGGCGACACGGTCAGCGGCAAGATCCGGCCCCCGAAAGACGGCGAGCGCTACTTCGCGCTGCTGAAAGTCAGCGAGATCAATTACGACTCGCCGGAAAACGCCAAGAACAAGGTCCTGTTCGAAAACTTGACGCCGCTGTTCCCGAAACAGCGCTTCAAGCTCGAGCAGGGCAACGGCAGCACCGAGGACATCACCGCACGCGTCATCGACCTGGTGTCGCCGATCGGCAAGGGCCAGCGCGGCCTGATCGTCTCGCCGCCGAAAGCCGGTAAGACGATGATTTTGCAGAACATCGCGCAGTCCATCGCGAACAACTATCCCGAGGTCTACCTGATCGTTCTGCTCATCGACGAGCGGCCCGAGGAAGTGACCGAGATGAGCCGCTCCGTGCGCGGCGAAGTCGTGTCGTCGACGTTTGATGAGCCGGCGAGCCGCCACGTGCAGGTCGCCGAGATGGTCATCGAGAAAGCGAAGCGCCTCGTCGAGCACAAGAAGGACGTCGTGATCCTGCTCGACTCGATCACGCGCCTGGGTCGTGCGTACAACACCGTGGTGCCATCGTCGGGCAAGGTGCTGACCGGCGGTGTCGACGCGAACGCGTTGCAGCGCCCGAAGCGCTTTTTCGGTGCCGCGCGCAACATCGAGGAGGGCGGCTCGCTGACCATCCTCGCGACCGCGCTCGTCGACACCGGCTCGCGCATGGATGACGTGATTTACGAAGAGTTCAAGGGCACCGGCAACATGGAAGTGCACCTCGATCGTCGCATTTCCGAGAAGCGCATCTTCCCCGCCATCCACATCAACCGCTCCGGCACGCGCCGCGAGGAACTCTTGATGCCGGAAGGGGAACTCGCGAAAGTCTGGATCCTGCGCAAGCTGCTGCACTCGATGGACGAGCTTGCCGCGATGGAATTCCTGATGGACAAGATGAAGGACACGAAGACGAACTCCGAGTTCTTCGACTCCATGCGTCGCTAGTCGGGAAATGTGGGAGCGGCGCCGTGGGAGCGACGCTCTCGGCGTCGCGATTAACCTTCGCGAGCCACCGCCCGATAACCAATATCCCGCCGGTAATCCACCCCGTCCCACCGGATGGGCGCCGCGAGCGCGTACGCGCGCTGCTGCGCAGCCAGAACGGTATCGCCAAGCCCGACCGCGCATAGCACCCGGCCGCCCGCGGTGACCACCGTGTCGCCGTCCAGCGCGGTGCCCGCGTGAAACACCTTGCCGTCAGCAGACGCTGAAGGAATCCCTGTGATGGCGGCGCCCTTGCTGCCCCCGGCTGGGTAGTTTCCCGCCGCGAGCACGACCCCGAGCGCCGCACGCCAATCCCACTCGGCCTCAACGCCCTCGAGTTTTCCGTCAACCGCTGCATCAATGAGATCGACGAGG
>CAYXYM010000219.1:0-3902 GCA_964469285.1 uncultured Gammaproteobacteria bacterium
GTGGTGGCGGAGGGCGTCGAGACTGAGGAGCAGGCGCGACTCTTGCGATTGCTCGGCTGCGATGAGATGCAGGGTTTTCTTTTCAGCAAGCCACTGCCCGTCGAGGACTTCGAAGCGCGCTTCCTCGTGCCCATCTGACGGTACAATCCGTGATCATGGCTCACGAACAGTGGATGCGACGCGCGCTCGAGCTCGCGGCGCGAGCGGGCGCCGCGGGCGAAGTGCCCGTCGGCGCAGTCATCGTGCGCGACGGCGACGTGCTCGGCGAGGGCTGGAACCACCCAATCAGTGGGTGCGACCCGACGCTGCACGCGGAAGTGCATGCGCTGCGCGAGGCCGCGGCACGCGAGCAGAACTACCGGCTGACTGGCGCAACGCTGTACGCGACGCTGGAGCCGTGTGCGATGTGCGCGGGCGCAATCATCCACGCCCGCATCGCACACGTGGTGTACGGCGCCGCCGACCCGAAGACCGGCGCGGTACGCAGCGTATTCCAACTGCTCGACTCGAACCCCGCGAACCACCGCGCGACCCACCAGGCTGGCGTGCTCGCCGACGAATCCGCGCAACTCCTCAAAGATTTTTTCGGTTCAAAAAGATAATCAGTAAGGCGGCTTATCAATAATCGGCGGCGCCACATCCACTTCCAGCGATGCGGCCGGCGCCGGCGCCCGCTCTGCGTTCAGCCAAACAAGCACGTCGTAGTAACTCCGGATGTTGTCGACGTAAATCACGGGTTCCCGCCCGCGCGCGTAACCGTACTGTGTGTTTTGGTAATAGCGGCGTTGGGAAAGTTTTGGCAGATGCTCGCGCACGTCTGTCCACCGGTCCGGGTTGCCGCCCTGGCGCTGCGTAATCACGCGGGCGTCCTCAAGATGACCGAGCCCAACGTTGTACGCCGCGAGCGCGAGCCACGTGCGGTCGGGCTCCTGGATGCGCGTCGGCAGGCGGCTGCGCAAATTCGCGAAGTAGCGGGCGCCGCCGAAGATGCTCTCGCGTGCATCCGTGCGGTTGTCGACGCCGATGAATTCCGCGGTGTTCAGCGTGAGCATCATGATGCCGCGTACGCCGGTCGGTGATACGGCGCGCGGATTCCAGTGTGATTCCTGGTAGCCGATCGCGGCGAGCAACCGCCAGTCGACGCCGACCTCAGTGGCCGCCTCGCGGAACGACTGCTCATGCTGCGGCAGCCGAATGCTGATGTGCCGTAAAAACACGCGTGTGCCGACGTAGTCGAAGCGGTCGGTTTGCGCATAGTACGAATCGAGCACCTGTTCGAGTGTGCCGCTCTCGCGAATGCGCTCGAAGAAGCGCTCGACTTCGTTGAGCAGGCTGCGGTCTTTCGATTTCGGTAGCGCCCACGCGAGGTGCTCGGGGTCCGAGAGGTCAAACGCCTCGCGGACTTCCGGGTAGTAGCGCTGGTTCAGTTGCAGTTCATTGGAGTCGGCGACCGTGTAATCGATGGCGCCTTCCGAGACGCGGAACAAGAGCTCGGTGCTCTCGGCGTCCTGGTTCTCGTACCAGACGAGGTCCGGATGCTCCTCCCGCAACACGCGCAGCTGTTCTGCGTGGCTGCTTTCCGCGACGACCTCGAGGCGCCCGCCGGCGAGGTCGTCCGGATTGCGGGGGCGGCCAGAACCGTAGCGATAGACGAGCTGCTGGACGACCTCATGGTACGGCGGGCCAAATTCGACAATTTGGCGCCGCGCCTCGGTGACCGTGAGGCCCGCGGCGGCGATGTGGGCGCGTCCGGCGAGCAGCGTCGGGAATACCATGCCGACGGTTCCAGCGACTTGAAGCTTCAGTTCAACGCCGAGTTCGTCGGCGAATCGTTGCGCGAGCTCGTACTCGACACCGAGTGGACCGTCGGCGCCTTGGTAGTAGGTGGTAGGGCTGTTGCGCGTGACGACCCGCAGCTCACCGGTGATGCGGATCTGGTCGAGCACCGGCGGTGGGGTGGAGCAGGTGCTCAGCAGCAGACCCGTGACGGTCGCGACCGCGAGGCGCAGCGTTGGCGTCAGCGACAAGGTCATCGCGCATTACGATACCCGAACGCGGCACCAGTCGGTATAATCGCGCGTTCCGGAGAGGTACCGAAGCGGTCATAACGGCACCGACTCGACAAACCGGCAGGAAGCCGGTTTGCACCGCGAAGCGGCCCCGAAGGGGCGAGGTACAGGGACGTACCGAGTGAAATCGGTTGGAAAGATTTGTTTGTGTTCTACGGAGAGGTACCGAAGCGGTCATAACGGCACCGACTCGAAATCGGTTGGGGGCTTACGCTCCACGTGGGTTCGAATCCCACCCTCTCCGCCATTTTTTAGCCTGACTTGCACGCCACCCACGCCCGCCGCCCAACCGCATGCCGCGCGCTGCCGTCTTCGTGGATGACCACGCTCCGCAGGCCGTTCGAATACAGCGTTCCGGGTCCGTCGCTGCGCGTGCGCGGCAGTTCGATCACGCCCGTCGCCGTGTGCAGCTTGATGGTGCGGCCGAGCAGCTCGGCATTAAAGCCGCTGCCGTCGTCGCAGGTGTAATAGTGCATTTCGCCGCGAATGGCAGGGCCGGCGCACGCGACCAACATCACGGTGAGTAGGATGAACGCGATACGCGTCATGGGTACTGCCTCGCTTGCTGCCAGCCGCCGTCGAACGAATAGATGATTCGATCATGCAACCGTGCGTCTCGCTCATGCCAGAACTCGAAGCGATCGGGCGCGAGCCGCCAACCGCCCCAGTACGGCGGGCGCGGGACGGGCTTGCCGGCGAATTGCGCCGTGAAACCCGCAAGCCGTTCTTCCATCATCGCACGCGATTCCAATGGCGCGGACTGCAACGACGCCCACGCGCCGAGCTGGCTGCCGCGCGGGCGCCCCGCAAAATAGGCATCAGCCTCGTCATCGGCGACGCGCGTCACGCGCCCTTCAATGCGAATCTGTCGTTCGAGTATCGGAAACCAGAACAGCACCGCGGCCTGCGGATTCGCGGCCAGGTCAGCGCTCTTGCGGCTGCCAAGGTTCGTGTAGAACACAAATCCGTCACGGTCATAATGCTTCAGCAAAACGATGCGCGCAGCGGGCCGGCCGGTGACATCGGCGGTTGCGAGCGTCATTGCGGTGAGCTCCTGATTCTCGTGCGCGCGTGCGTCTTCGTACCAGTGGTCGAAGAGCTCGAAAGGGTTTTCAGGCGGGTGGTCGAGACCCGCGTCGGGCAATGCGGACATGCGCATGAAGATAGCATGATATCCTTCGCACCATGCCCGCCAAGCCGCTTTTCCGCATCGCATTCGTGAACCACGGCAAGGTTTATGAGGTGTATGCACGCAGGGTCGGGCAGGGTTCAATGCTCGGTTTCGTCGACGTTGAGGACCTCGTGTTCGGTGAGCGCACGACTGTCGTCGTCGACCCGTCCGAAGAAAAATTGAGCGCCGAGTTCAGCGGTGTGCGCCGTTTTCACGTGCCCATTCACTCGGTAATCCGCATTGACGAGGTCGAAAAACGCGGGACCGCGCGCATTCTGCCATTTGAGGGCAGCTCGAGCGTGAAATCGTGAGGTTCGCGTACCTCGGCAGCGGCAGCGGTGGAAATGCCGCGTTGATTGAAAGCGGTAATACCCTGCTGATGGTCGATTGTGGGTTCAGCGTCGTCGAGGTCGAGCGGCGCATGGCCCGACTGGGTCGCCACCCGAGCGACCTCACGGGCATTCTGGTCACCCACGAACACGGCGACCATGTCGCGGGGCTCGGCAAGCTCGCGCGCGCGTACGAGGTGCCGGTCTGGCTGAGCGCCGGCACCCGCGCCGGCCTTAAGGACCGCGTCCTGCCGGTCGCGACCGAGATCGTGCCCGGCGAGTGCTTTGCGATCGACGGTGTCGAGGTCACCCCGGTCGCTGTGGTGCACGACG
>CAYXYM010000220.1:0-3344 GCA_964469285.1 uncultured Gammaproteobacteria bacterium
TGTTCTGTCGTCCTCAAGCGCTCCGCGCGCCAACAAAACACCCCGCGTCCGACGGCCACCCACCAGCCCCCCACGCCGCCCCGCGACGCCGGCAGATACTCGCCCACAAAGAACGCGTGGAACCGCTCGTAAGCGGGAATCACAACATCGGCGATGACGGTGCGCGCTTCTGCCGTGAGGCGTTCACGGTCCGCCGGCGAAATCGAATCGGGGAATTCCGCGAACGGTTCGAAGAACGGGCTTTGCTCCGGCGCGTCCACGAGTTGCACTTCGATCTGAGCCGGGATGCGCTCCATGATCACGCGCGGATGCACGCGACCCTCGTCGATGCCCAGACGCATCAGCGCGATGTTCTGGTCCACGACAGCGCCGAGTTTCGAGAGGCGGGCGAGCCAGTCGGCATAGTGTTTTGCATTCTGTAGCCGCAGCGTCTCGGTCATCGTGTGCAGCGACTGCACGCCGCCACGCTGGTTCAGCGGGATCAGGAAGTTCCGGTACTGGAACCCCTCGATGCTGCCCTCGAGCTGGCGTCTGAACAGGTCGTAATTGAGGCGCTCGGTGGGCGGCAGCGCGCCGCGGTCGATGGCCTCGAGGCGCGCGAGCTCCGCGACCGTCTCGGCGTGGCTCGCTTCGATGGCGGCGAGCGAATCGTCCGGCCACTGGTCGTTGTAGCGCAGGTCGCCCATGTTCGAAGCCATCGTTGGGTTTTCGCGCAGGCGGCGTTCCCAGGATTGGTCGAACAATTCGTGGAGGGCGGCGACCCCCGGGTCGGTATCGGCGGCGGGATTGGTGGCCTGGCAGGCCCCCAGCAAGAGGGCGGCGAGAATCAGGGCAATGCGCATGGCGAGGCCTCCGGAATCGTGTTTTCGGGCCGCGTCATGGTAGCAGGGGCGGGCGTTTGCCGTTTCGAATGAGAATCATTATCATTACTCGCATGAAACGACTCCTTCTATTCGCCGTACTCTTCATTGCGGTCGCCGCCGCGCTCGTGATCGCGCAGGAACGCACCGCATTACCCACCGAACCCCTCGTTATCTATACGGGCCGTTCCGACCAATTCGTGCGCCCGCTCGCCGAAAAGTTCACTGCGCAGTCCGGCATCCCCGTCACGCTGCACGCAGGCAGCGCGACCGAGCTTCTCAACAAGCTTCGCGTGGAGGGCGCGCGCACGAGCGCCGACCTGTACCTGTCCAATGACGCGGGCACGCTGCAAATCGGCGAGGACGAGGGCTTGTTCACGCAATTGCCACTGCTCCTCACGCAGACCGTTCCTGCGAATTACCGTGGGCGCGACAACACCTGGGTCGGCCTGTCGGCGCGTGCCCGGGTGCTCGTCGTGAACACGGCGGCCGACGGCGTTGACGCGCTGGATTCCGTTTTCGACCTCACCGATCCGAAGTGGTCCGGCAAGCTTGGTGTCACGAGCAGCACGAACGAGAGTTTCGTCGCGGGGCTCAGCGTTTATCAGGCGCTTGTCGGTGATGAGCGCGCCGAGCAATGGCTGCGCGGTTTGCGTGAGAATGCGGGTCGCGAGGTCTATGCAAAGCACGGCGCGATTGTTGCGGACGTCGCGGCGGGGCGGCGCGCGGTTGGGCTCGTGAACCATTACTACATCTTTCGCCATCTCAACGAGCATCCCGACGCGCCGATCCGCGTAATTGTTCCGGACCAGGGCGACGACCAGATCGGGGTCGCCTGGAACGTGGCCGGCATCGCAATCAGTCGACACGCGCGCAACAAGGAAGCCGCTGAGGCGTTCGTCGCGTTCGTTCTCTCCGACGAGGGGCAGCGAATCTTTGCCGATGCGAACGCCGAGTATCCGACGAGGACCGGGGTCGCGGCCGACGAGCGGCTGCCGGACCCGAACGCACTCAAGGTCGCCGACTTGCCGCTCGCCGAGCTCGCCGCACGTCGCGACGCCGCGATCGAATTGATCGACAAGGTGGGGATGCCCTAATTCGTCGACCCGGCGCGCTGCCGTTCCTTGCGTACGCCGCGGTCACGCTGGCTGCGGTGCCGCTCGCATTCGTACTCTGGAACGCGGGTCAATTAGCGTGGGCGGAATGGCAGGCATTGTGGAGCGCTCGCATCCCGCGTCTGTTCTTCAACACGCTGGTGCTCGCGACCTGGGTCGCGGTCGGCACGCTGGTCATCGGCGTAGGCACCGCTTGGTTCGTCGCGCGGCGGGAGTTCCGCGGCCGCTCGGTCGCGGTCTGGCTGATGGTGCTGCCCCTCGCGATCCCGACCTATGTATTCGCGAACATCTACACGACATTGTCGCCGAGCATCCACGGCATGACCGGTGCGGTGTTCGTGCTCACCCTCGCGAGCTTTCCCTATGTGTTCCTGCTGGCGCGCGCCGCGCTGGACGGTCAGTCGCGTAGCCTTGAGGATGCCGCGCGTTGCAGCGGTTGTCCGCCATTCGAGCGCTTCCGGCGCGTGACGCTACCGTTGTTGCGCCCTGCGCTCGCGGCCGCGGTCGCAATCGTGGTGCTGCATACGGTCGCTGATTTCGGCGCGGTAAGCTTGCTGCGCGTGCAAACGTTTACGCTCGCGATTTACCACCAGATGAGTGGTCGCTTCGACTACCAAGGCGCCGCGGGGCTGAGCATGGTGCTCATCGTCCTCACACTGACCTTGCTGATTCTCGAACGGTTCTTCCGCCGAAAGCAGCGCTATTACGCGCGCGCCGCGTCGCCGCCGCGTCGGCCGCCGGCACGCGGCGCGGAACTCATCGTGATTTGGGGCGTGCTGGGCAGCGTTGCGCTGTTCGCGCTCGCGGTGCCGCTCGGATGGATGTTCGTCTGGACCGCGGATGCGCTCGCGGACGGCGCGGTGGGCCCCGCGTTCTGGGGCTATACCCGCAATACCTTCGCCGCCGCGACGCTTGCCGCGCTTGCCGCGCTCGTATTTGCGTTGCCGGTCGCGTTGTACCATGCGCGCCACCGTACCGCGGCGAGCGCGACGGCGCTGCAGCTCGCGAGCGTGGGCTTCGTGCTGCCCGGGCCGGTCGTCGCGCTGGGCGTGCTGGTCGCAGTGATCGCGGTCGCGGGTCCGTTGTACGGGACGCTGTTCGTGTTGGTGGCGGCGTTGACGATCCGTTTCTTGCCGCTGTCGGTGCAGGCGGAGGAGGCGGCGTTGCAGCAAATTACGCCGTCGGTGCTGCAGGCGGGTCGCTCGCTCGGCGCTGGGCCGATTGAGAGCCTGCGTCGGTTGGTGCTGCCGATGATGCGCGGCGGGCTCACTGCGGCGTTCGTGTTCGTGTTCATCGACGCACTGAAGGAATTGCCGGCGACATTGATTCTGCGGCCGGTTGGCTTCGATACGCTCGCGGTACGGATCTG
>CAYXYM010000221.1:0-4814 GCA_964469285.1 uncultured Gammaproteobacteria bacterium
ACCGGCGGCACGACGGGCGTGTCGAAGGGCGCAGAGCTCACGCACCGGAACATGGTCGCGAACCTCGAGCAGGTCAAGGCGTGGTTCGGCACGAAGACAGCGCCAGGCGGCGAGATGGTGATCACCGCGTTGCCGATGTACCACATTTTCTCTTTGACCTGTAACTGTCTGCAGTTCCTCAAGCTCGGTGGCTGCAACATTCTGATTACGAATCCGCGCGATATGCCGGGCTTCGTGAAGGAGTTGGGCAAGCACTCATTCACGGTCATCACGGGCGTGAATACGCTTTTCAACGGCCTGTTGCACACCCCCGGTTTCGACAAGCTCGATTTTTCGTCGTTGAAGCTATCGCTTGGCGGGGGCATGGCCGTGCAACGTGCGGTTGCCGAGCATTGGAAGCAAGTGACCGGGACACCGCTGCTTGAGGGCTTTGGGCTCACGGAGACGTCGCCAGTCGCGACGGTCAACCCGCTCGATAACACGGACTACACCGGCTCGATTGGGCTGCCGCTGCCGTCGACCGAACTTTCGATCCGCGACGAAGACGGCAACCCGCTTCCGACAGGCGAAGTCGGCGAAATCTGGATTCGCGGGCCGCAGGTGATGAAAGGCTATTGGAAACGTCCGGACGAAACACGCAATGTGTTGCCCGGCGACGGCTGGCTGAAGACCGGGGACATGGCCGAAATGGACGAACGCGGTTACACGCGCATCGTCGATCGCAAGAAGGACATGATTTTGGTGTCTGGGTTCAACGTCTATCCGAACGAAGTCGAGAGCGTCGCGGTCGAGCACCCCGGCATCCTCGAGGCCGCGGCGGTCGGGGTACCCGATGACGAATCCGGCGAAGTGGTGAAGTTGTTCGTCGTGCTTAAGGACAAGAGCCTGACCGAGGCCGACGTCATGGAGCACTGCGCGAAGAGCCTCACAGGGTACAAGCGGCCGAAGACCGTCGAATTCCGCGACGAGCTGCCGAAGACCAACGTCGGCAAAATCCTCCGGCGCAAGCTGCGCGACTGACCCGCCGGGTTGCCGTGGCCGGATTGCCGCGGCTTAGGACATGGCGCTCTTGGCTCGTGTGGTCAAAAGGCCATGGCAACCTTGAGAGGACGGTAACCGCCTGCTTTTGACCAATCTCGCCGCGAGCGATGTCCACGCCGCGGCGCTGGGCAGACGTCGGCGGCCCGACCTATCGCGACGCCGAGAGCTTCGCTCCCACCTGACCAACCACCGCGGGTGGAGATGGCACCCATAGCACCCACGCACCGGGTGCTGGGCATGCCGCGAAGCCGCGAAGCGTGGCTCGCACCTCGAAAGTGAGTCGGGTTCCCGGAGGCCACCAAAGGATTTTAAGGACTGACAGCGAACGGCTCGAGGTGCGCAGCCCGTAGCGGCCGCGGGAATTTGAACCGGTCCTAAGTGGGCGTGTACGCGTGGACTTCGTCGACGAGGACGCCGAGGTGGTCGGGGTTCACCCACTGGTGGA
The DNA here is from genome assembly GCA_964469285.1 of uncultured Gammaproteobacteria bacterium. Classification (GTDB taxonomy): domain Bacteria; phylum Pseudomonadota; class Gammaproteobacteria; order Natronospirales; family JAIVGZ01; genus JAIVGZ01. Next base: position 1,487 of record CAYXYM010000221.1, read on the forward strand.
TGCCATGCCCGAGGTTGAACACATGCCCCGGCCCGGGTCCGTAGCTGTCGATGACCGCGCGCACTTCGCGCCGGATGTCGTCGGGCGCTGCGTACAGGATTGAGGGGTCCAGATTGCCCTGCAGCGCTACTCGGTCGCCGACGCGCTTTCGCGCGTCGCCGAGGTCCGTCGTCCAGTCGACGCCGAGCGCATCCGCACGGCTGTCCGCCATCGCCTCGAGCCATTGCCCGCCGCCCTTGGTGAACAGCACGACCGGCACGCGTCGACCCTCATGCTCGCGCCGCAGGCCGGCGACAATCTCACGCATCGGGTCAAGCGACCAGCGGCGATAGCCGTCCGGCGTCAGTGCACCGCCCCACGTGTCAAAGATCATCAATGCCTGCGCGCCGGCCGCGACCTGTGCATTCAGGTAACGCGTGACGGAGGTGACGAGCGTCGCGAGCAGCATGCCTAGTGCTTCCGGATCGGTGTACGCAAGCGCCTTGATGCGGGCAAATTCGCGCGTCGATTTGCCTTCGACCATGTAGGTCGCGAGCGTCCACGGGCTTCCCGAGAACCCGATCAGCGGCACTCGGCCATCGAGTTCACGACGAATCACGCGCACCGCGTCGGTCACGTAGCGCAACTCGACCTCAGGGTCGGGCGCGCCGAGTTTCAGGATTTCGCTGCGGCTACGAACCGGGTGATCGAACACCGGCCCTTCGCCTTCGATGAACCGCAGCCCAAGCCCCATCGCATCCGGGATGGTCAGGATGTCGGAAAACAGGATCGCGGCGTCGAGGTCGAAGCGGGCGAGCGGCTGCAAGGTGACTTCGCACGCGAGTTCCGGTGTCGAGCACAATTGCATGAAGCTGCCCGCGCGCTCGCGTGTTGCCTTGTATTCAGGCAGGTATCGCCCCGCCTGCCGCATGATCCAGACCGGACGGCGCGCGACCGGTTCGCGCGCGAGCGCGCGCAGCAAGTTGTCGTTTTGCAGCGGCGTGTCAGCGGCCACCGACGACGCCTGCAATGGTGTCTTGAATCGCTTCGGCGGCCGCGCGCGGGTCTGGGGCGTTGCGGATTGGCCGACCGACCACAATGTAGTCGGCGCCGTTTTCGAACGCCTGCGCGACGGTCACGACCCGCTTCTGGTCGTCGTCGGGCCGGTTTTCGACCGGGCGGATGCCGGGGGATACGACGAACAGCCGGTCGTCGACTTCGCGACGCAGCATCGGAATCTCGAGTCCCGATGACACGACGCCGTCGCAGCCCGCTTCGAGTGCGCGGCGCGCGCGAGACACGACCAGCTTCTCGACGTCGCACGCGAAGCCGAGATCGTCGAGATCGCCGCGGTCGAGGCTGGTAAGCACGGTCACCGCTAGAATCTTGAGGTCTCCCTTTTCCGCCGCCGCCGCTTCCATCATCGACTGGTTGCCATGAATCGTCGCGAACGTCGCGCCGCGGTCGCGCAGGCTGCGCACAGCCGCTGCGACCGTCGCGGGCACATCGAAGAATTTCAGGTCTACAAATACGAGTTTGCCGCGCGACGTAAGCCAATCGAGCAGCTCGAAGTAACCACCGGACATGAACAGCTCAAGGCCGATTTTATAGAAGCGGACGGAATCGCCGAGTGTCTCGACGAGCGCGCGCGCGGCCGCGGCGTCGGGCACGTCGAGCGCAAAAATGAGGCGGTCACGGGCAGCGATGGATTTCATCGACGAATTATAACGCGCGGGCCGCGTCACGCGGCCCGCGCGTCGGGCTCAGGTTGCGTCGGAGCAGTCGGCCGCGACGCCGAACGGGCTCACGATATTCGGCGGCGTTTCGTCGGGGGCCGCGTCAGAAGCGGCCATTGGAAGCACGAAATCCATCCGTCGTGTCGACTCAGTGCCGTCGACGCTTGCCGTCGCCGTAAGGCGGACGAGCACCCACATTGCGTAACTCTGCGGCCAGCGGATCCTGAAGACAGCGATGCCCTCGTCGCTGATGGTCGCGGTCGACGGCACCTGCGCGACGCTCGGCGGGTCAATCTGGTCGTTGTTGTTGTAGTCGTCGGCGATGTTGATGTTACCCGACCCGGTCGGATCCTCGGTGCGGCAGCCGAATGGCCCGAAGCCGTAATACGGGCCTGGCGTGCCGTAGAACATGTCACCGTCGCCGACACTTAGAAACTGCGCCCACCGTTCGTCCGGGGCAGGCTTCACGAAAAAGCCTTTCTGATACTCGAGCGCACGCAGCGTCAGCCGGAAGACGGTGCCAGCGGGCGCCGGGTTGCCGGCCGAATCGACAATCAGTGCGCTGAAGATCTTGTCGTAGGTGACTTCCGCATCATTTTTCTCCACGCGGTTGTCGGTACCAATCACCATGAACAGCGTCGGCGCCGCCACCGTGATGCTCGCTGTGTCTGATACAACCACGGCGTCGCCGAATTCCGCGGTAATTTCCACGCCGTCAATCGCCGATGACGCGCTCGACGCGCGGTACGTAGACCGGGCAATTCCCTGGCTATCGGTAATATCGCTCGACGCAGTCAGACTCCCGCCCGAAAGATCGTTTAGCGAGAAGCGCACTGTTTGGTTCTTGACCGGATTCCCATTCGGGTCGCGGACCACGGCAATGACGTCGCCGTCCTCACCCGGTGCGATCGTCGACGGTTCGACCTGCGTCGTGATCGAATCAGGAGTCGTTGCGACGAATTCGAAGGCGAGCTTGCGGGAGACATTGTCAGGGCCGGTCGCCGTGACGAGTACCGGGCCGGCGCCGTTGTCGCCCGCGGCGGAAAGCGTGACCACGGCGCGTCCGGCACCGCTAGTCGCCACGGTGATGTCCGACAGCGATCCGCGGGTCGTGCTGAATTCGATGTTCTCACCGCCGAGCGCCGCCCCGTTCTGGCGCAGCTCGACTTCGACGTCGACAGTATCGCCGAATTGGACTTCAGTGCCTGCGGCGGGTTCGATGAACACAAGGCCGTAGGTGGACACCAGGACGCTATGGGTCGCGGACATGTCGAGTCCGGTGAACGTCAGCGTATCCTGGCCGCCCGTGGATCCGGTGACTGTAAACGTCACTCGGCCATCGACGTCGGTGGTCGCCGATGCGGGCGTGATGACGTTGCCGTTCTCCGAAGTCGCGGTCACGGTGACGTCGCGCAGGCCTGCGCCGCCCGCGTCGCGCAGTGTGATTAGGTAATCCTCCGACTCGCCTGATTCGATCGACGGCGGTCCCGTGGCGGAGAGCTGTGTGCCAACGACGTCGACGGTGATGGTCGCATTGGTATCTCCCGCCTCGACCGTCACGGTCACCGTGCGATTCCGCGGGTCGCCGCCGGTTGTGAGCACGGCGGTCGCCC
>CAYXYM010000222.1:0-6691 GCA_964469285.1 uncultured Gammaproteobacteria bacterium
GCCGAACAGCTCCGACTCGATAAGGTCGGCCGGAATCGCCGCCGCATTCAAGGCAACGAACGGACCTGCCGCACGCGCGCTGTGTCGATGCAACGCGCGTGCGACGAGCTCCTTGCCCGTGCCCGTCTCTCCGCTCAGCAGCACCGCGACGTCGGACTGCTTGAGCCGACCGATTGCGCGGAACACGGGCTGCATCGCCGGCGAGTCACCGATGAGGTCCGGCGCAGCATCGAGCGGCAACGCGGGTTCGGCAGTGCGGCGGTGCTCGGCTGCGCGACGCACGAGCGCGACCAGCGCATCGAGATCGAATGGCTTTGGCAGGTATTCAAACGCACCGCCCGCGTACGCATCGACGGCTGCGTCGAGGTCCGAATGCGCGGTCGTGATGATGGCTGGAACGTCGGGGTGCTCGCGCGCGACGAACGCGAGCAATGCGAGCCCATTCTCGCCCGGCATGCGCAGGTCGCTGACCAACACATCGGGCAACCCATGGCCGAGTGCAGCGCGGCACGCGGCCGCCGACGTGAACGTCTTGCACTCGATGTTGGCGTCGGCGAGCGCGCGTTCGAGCACCCAGCGCATCGCGTCATCATCGTCGACGACCCACGCGGTGATTGGCTTACTGTTCATCGAGCCCCTCGATCGGCAGCAGCATCGTGAATACCGTCGTGCCGGGCTCGCTCGAACATTCAATGAGACCGCCGTGGCGCGCGATGAGCGTCTGCGCAATCGGCAGGCCAAGCCCGGTTCCATCGTCCCGCGACGATACGAGCGGCAAAAAAATTGCGGACTGGCGTTCGAGAGGCACGCCGGGTCCGTCGTCCATCACGTCCACGCAGATGACCTGGCGGTGGCGTCGGCCGCCGAGTGTGACCTGGCGCTCAACACGTGTACGCAGTGTCACCGCGCCGCGACCCTCGACGGCCTGCCCCGCGTTGCGCACAAGGTTCAGCAGCGCCTGCACGAGATGGTCGCGGTCTGCAATGAGCGCGGGCAGGCTCGGGTCGTAATCGCGTGCGAGCGCCACGCCGGGCATTTCGGCGGCGACGAGCGCTGCAACCTGCTCCGTCACTTCATGGATGTTCAGCGCGGCGCGCTGCGGCGGGCGGTCCGGTCCAAGCATCGCGTCGACCAGTGCGCCGAGGCGGTCGGCCTCGCGGATGATGACCTGCGTGTATTCGTGCAGTGCGGGTTCTTCGAGCCTGCGCTCGAGCAGCTGCGCAGCGCCGCGCACCCCGCCGAGCGGATTCTTGATTTCGTGCGCGAGCCCGCGCACGAGCGCTTGCGTCGCGGCGTGTTGCACTTGAAGGTTCTCGTCGCGGCTGATGCGCAGATAGCGGTCCATACCGGAGAACTCCAGCGCAGCGCGATCCGGCCCCGCTGGATTGACTGCGACGTCGACCATGATGCGGCGCAGTCCCGCGGTCACAAGCGGCAGTTCGCGCGCCGTCCAGCGCTCGCCGCTATCGAACGAACGGTCAACGCGTTCCAACAGCGTGTCCGGCAACCAGCCACCCGCAGGGCGACCGGTCGCAACCCGCGCGCTGGTTTCAAACAGGTCTTCGGCCGCGGGATTCAGGTACACCGCGCGGTGCGCGCGGTCGAGCACCACGACGGCCGTCGAGAGGTATTCAGCAACCATGCACCATTATAGTGCAATGCGCCGAAAAGGTGCTTACGGGCGACGCTGCGGGTTCTGGATCGACGTCTGGCGGACGTGGAAGGTAATCGGCTCCGACTGCGTGATGTGCTTGCCCTTCCCGTCAACGACCGTCGCATAGAGCTCGTAGGTCCCCCGGTGGATGCCCGTCAGCCCAATGGTCGTGCTCGCGACCGGCGTGCCGGCGACGGGCATGCCGTCGAGGTAGACCATCACCTGGTGGCCGGCGGCCCGGTTCAGCGGCGGGTTTACCGTCACTTCGACCGCGATTTCGCCGGCCGTGTTCCACGCGACCGAATCATGCGCGGGCTTGGCGATGTGTACGCTCTCGTAAGCGTCAACGAAGTCCGGTGGGACCTGCGCGGTGCTGTCGCGCGCCGTGGGCGTGGCCGGCAGCGCGCTCTGCGCGGAATACGTCTGCGGCTCTTGCACGTCGACTTTCTCGGCGCCTTCGCGCGGAGAATCCGAATAGTGCGTGACGCCATCCTCGTCGACCCAGCGGTAGACATCCTGGGCCAACGCCGGCGTCATTATCATCGCGGCGCAGAGCGCCGTTCCCACAAAGAATTTCATGCCCTTAGCCTACACCTAACTCTGGCACCGTGGGAGCGACGCTCTTGGCGTCGCGAATCCGTTACAAGCTGTAGTACATATCAAATTCGACCGGGTGCGTCGTCATACGCAGTCGCTGCACCTCGGTCGTCTTCAGCTTGATGTATGCGTCAATCAAGTCGTCGCTGAACACACCGCCCTGCGTGAGGAACGCGCGATCGGCGTCGAGCGCTGCGAGGGCCTGGTCGAGCGCGTAACACACCTGCGGAATGTCCTTCTCCTCTTCCGGCGGCAGGTCGTACAGGTCCTTGTCCATCGCGTCGCCCGGGTGAATCTTGTTCAGAATGCCGTCGACGCCGGCCATCATCAGTGCGCTGAACGCGAAGTACGGGTTCGCCATCGAGTCGGGGAAACGCACTTCAATTCGGCGCGCTTTTGGGTTCGCGATGAACGGAATGCGGATGGACGCGGAGCGGTTGCGCGCGGAGTACGCGAGCATTACCGGTGCTTCAAAGCCCGGCACGAGGCGCTTGTAGCTGTTTGTGCTCGGGTTCGTGAATGCATTCAGCGCGCGTGCGTGCTTGATGACGCCGCCGATGTAATACAGCGCCGTCTCCGACAATCCGCCGTATTTGTCGCCGGTGAACAGATTCACGCCGTCCTTCGCGAGCGACATGTGTACATGCATGCCACTGCCATTGTCGCCGACGAGCGGCTTCGGCATGAACGTCGCGGTCTTGCCGTAGCCGTTCGCGACGTTGTGGATCACGTATTTGAGAATCTGCACCTCGTCGGCCTTTCTCAGCAGCGTATTGAACGCGACGCCGATTTCGCACTGGCCCGCGGTTGCAACCTCATGGTGGTGCACTTCCGTCTTGAGCCCCAATTCCTCGAGCGCAAGACACATCGCGCCGCGGATGTCATGCAGTTGGTCGACCGGCGGGACTGGAAAGTAGCCGCCTTTCACGCCTGGGCGGTGGCCGAAGTTGCCGTCGGAATAGACGCGCTCCGAGTTCCATCCTGCCTCCTCGGAATCAATCTGGTAGAACGAGCCTTGCATCTGCGTGCCCCAGCGCACGTCGTCGAAAATGAAGAACTCGTTCTCGGGACCGAAATACGCGGTGTCCGCGACACCGGTCGACTTCAGCCAGGCCTCCGCGCGGCGCGCGAGCGAACGTGGGTCGCGCGTGTAGCCCTGCATGGTGTTCGGCTCGATTACGTCGCAGCGCAGGATCATCGTGGACTCGTCGGAGAACAGGTCCATGGCGGCGGTCGACGCATCGGGCAGCAGGATCATGTCCGACTCGTTGATGCCCTTCCAGCCTGAGATCGACGAGCCGTCGAACATCTTGCCGTCCTCGAACAGCGCGTCGTCGATCGTGTGCGCGGGCACCGTCACGTGTTGTTCCTTGCCGCGCGTGTCGGTGAACCGGAAGTCGACGAATTTGACGGCGTTCTCTTCGAGCTGCTTCATGACGGCTTTGGCGGACATCGGTGTCTCCTGGGCGGCGAGAAATCGGTACCCAGTGTAAAGCAAGCTCCGTGCCAACTCTGACACTTGTGCTTTGATTGTGGGAGCGGCGCCTTCGCGCCGCGATTGGCCCGGGACTCGCACCGAACCGGTTCAGGTTGTCCCACACCATGCACCACCACGGTGCAGGCATGGCTAGGGGCGCACCCTGCAAGCTATACTTCGCGCGACCATGCCCGTCGCCGCGCCCACCACATTCCAAGACCTGATCTTCGCCCTACAGCGCTACTGGTCGGCCGAGGGCTGCGTCGTGGTGCAGCCCCTCGATCTCGAGGTCGGCGCCGGCACTTTCCACCCCGCGACCTTCCTGCGCGCCATCGGGCCTGAGCCCTGGGCCGCTGCGTATGTGCAGCCGTCGCGGCGCCCAACCGACGGGCGTTACGGCGAGAACCCGAACCGGCTCCAGCACTATTACCAGTTCCAGGTGGTCATCAAGCCGTCGCCCGACGACATTCAGGCGCTATACCTCGCCTCGCTAGCGGCCATCGGCGTCGACACGCTGACGCACGACATCCGCTTCGTCGAGGACAATTGGGAGTCGCCAACGCTTGGCGCATGGGGGCTCGGCTGGGAGGTGTGGCTCGACGGCATGGAAGTCACCCAGTTCACCTATTTCCAGCAGGTTGGCGGGCTCGAATGCCGACCGGTGACCGGCGAGATCACCTACGGCCTCGAGCGGCTCGCGATGGCCTTGCAGGGCGTCGAGAGCGTGTTCGACCTCATCTGGGCCGACGGCCCGCGCGGCCGCGTGACTTACGGCGACGTCTTCCACCAGAACGAAGTCGAGCAATCGAAGTACAACTTCGAAGAGGCGGACACTGCGGAATTGCTGCGCTGGTTTGACGTGTGCGAACGCGAAAGCGCGCGGCTCGTGGAGACCGGACTGCCGCTGCCCGCCTACGAACAGGTGCTGAAGGCGTCGCATACGTTCAACTTGCTGGATGCGCGGCGCGCGATCTCCGTCAGCGAGCGCCAACGCTACATCTTGCGCGTGCGCGCGCTGTCTCGCGGCGTCGCGAGTGCCTACTATGCGGCGCGCGAGGCGCTCGGCTTCCCGCTGAACCATGCATAAGCTGCTGGTCGAACTCGGCACAGAAGAACTGCCGCCGAAGTCGCTCGCGTCGCTCGGCCAGGCATTCGCCGCGACGCTCCGCGACGAGCTCGTCCGCGCGGATTTGCTGGACGCGGATTCGGCGGCGCTTGAGGCATTCTGGTCACCGCGCCGACTCGCGGTGCGCGCGGAGGGCGTCCGGGCTTCGCAGCCAGATCGCAGCGAAACGCGCAAAGGACCGGCCTTGAAGGCCGCGTACGATGCATCAGGTAAACCTACGAAGGCCGCGGAGGGTTTCGCGCGCGCGAACGGCGTGGCCGCCGACGCGCTGCAAACGCTGGAGAATGACGAGGGTGCTTGGGTCGTCATCGAGCGTGAAATCCGCGGCCTGCCCGCCGCCGAGTTGTTGCCCGGTCTGGTCGAGGCAGCGCTCGCGCGGCTGCCGATCGCGCGCCGCATGCGCTGGGGCGCCGGCGACGCGCAATTCGTCCGCCCGGTCCACTGGCTAGTGATGCTGCTCGATGGCGATGTCATCCGGGGTGAAGTGCTCGGCGTCTCGGCCGGCCGCGTGACGCGCGGCCATCGATTCCTGGCGAGCAATCCCGTGTCGCTGAACGACGCCGACGATTACCCGGACCGACTCGCGGCCGAGGGCAAGGTGCGCGTGAACGCGCCCGACGAACGCCTCGACCGCGTAATCACGGAAATGGTGCGCCAGGCGGCCAAGCGCGTCGACGGCCAGCCGCGGCTCAACGCCGCGCTCGTCGCGGAAGTCGCTGCCTTGGTCGAATGGCCGGTGCCGGTGACCGGCAGCTTCGACCGCCGCTTCCTTGCACTGCCGGTCGAGGTCATCGAATCGGTGCTGCAGTTACACCAACGCTATTTCCCCATTTACGACGGCGACGGTTCGCTGCTGCCCCATTTCATCGCAATCGCGAACCTCGATAGCCGCGACCCCGAGGTCGTGAAACAGGGCAACGAGCGCGTCATCCTGCCGCGCCTGACCGACGCCGAATTCTTTTATACGCAAGACCGAAAGCACTCACTCGCCAGCCGCGCGGACGCGCTTGCCGCCGTCACCTTCCAAGCGAAACTCGGCTCGCTCGCGGACAAGCGCGCGCGCGTCGCGACGCTCGCGGCGCACCTCGCGCCCGCGCTGTCGGCGAACCCGAAGCACGTCGCACGCGCGGTGCAGCTCGCGAAGTGCGATCTGCTCACGCTGATGGTCGGCGAATTTCCGGAGCTGCAGGGCACGATCGGCATGCATTACGCGCGGCAGGACGGTGAAGACGAGGCGGTCGCGCAGGCCATCGAAGCGCAGTACCTGCCCCGCTTCGCGGGTGACCGCGTGCCGGCTTCGCCCGAGGGTCGCGCGCTGGCCCTCGCTGACCGCCTTGACACGATGGTCGGCGTGTTCGCGATCGGCGCGCGCCCGACCGGCGACAAGGACCCGTACGGTTTGCGGCGCGCTGCGCTTGGCGTATTGCGAATCCTGCTGGACAGTGGCTGCCCGATTGATCTCGCGGACGCCGCGCGCGCCGTCGCCGATGCATTACCGGAGGACCTTCGTTCCAACAGCCTCGTGGACGAGGTCGTCGCGTTCGTGATTGAGCGTCTGCGCGCATTTCTCGCCGACGAGGGGACCGCGCCCGACGTGTTCGACGCGGTACTCGCGGTCAATCCGACGCGTCCGGTTGATTTCGTCGCACGCGTACGCGCGGTCGACGCATTCGCGCAGTTGCCGGATTCTGCGGCGCTCGCCGCGGCGAACAAGCGCTTTGCGAACATCCTTAAACAAGCCGATGGCGCCGCGGGTGACGTCGACGAGTCGCTGTTCGCTGAGTCGGCCGAGTCCGCCCTTCTGAAGGCTGTGCGTGAGCGCGAAGCCGTTGTGCGT
>CAYXYM010000223.1:0-7784 GCA_964469285.1 uncultured Gammaproteobacteria bacterium
GGGCCGATTGTGCAGCGCGTGGTCGCCATCACTTGGCTGCCGAGTGCACTCAGCCCGTTCGGTCCCGGCAACGTCGTACGAGATGACTACTTCGCGGTGACCGCGAAGACTGCGGCGGCGTGGCCCGTCGGTTCCGCGGGCGCCCGCCTGCTCGTCGCGGGCGAGGCGGGCTATGCGCCGAAGACGCCGCGCCAGACGATCGTCGGCTCGGGCAACGACCAGGCGCGCCGGTTCGCGTGGCAAGCTTCGCTTAACTTGATGGAACTGATGCCCTCACACAGCGTCGGCCTCGTCTATGGCCGCATCGCGGATGGCTGGTTGATCTCCCCGGACTACGGCCCGAACCAGTGGGCGCTTGAAGCGCGGTGGCTCTGGCGCGTCAACGAGGCCTGGGCGATTGATGCGCGCGTCCGCCGCCGCGCCGAGATCGACTTGCCGTTCCCATCCCTACGCCCCGGCCGGTTCGAAGACTTCTATGCGCGGGCGACCTGGCGGTTCTGATGCTATGCTTTGGGTCGTCTAAGCCAATATTTGGGGGCGAACGTGGCGAGAGGCATATCGGCTTCATCGGTGGTCTGGATCGTCGTCGCGGTCATCGTCGGCGCCTATGCGGGCTGGTTGTCGACGCAGGTCGACGCTGCGCGCGAGCAAGCGACCGCTGCTCAACTGCGCGAGCAACGCCTGGTTGAACAATTACAGCAGCTTGCATCCCAAATCGGCCCTCGCGAGCAACAGGCGACGGATGACGCGACCGAGGCGCTCGCCGTGGCACTGCTGCGCAGCCCTGACCTGATTCCATTCGAGGCGCCGGTCGGCGGCGTGTTCTACTTTCTCGAGGACTCCGTCGAGGTGCTCTCGGATCGTTACGTGTACGCCGCCTGCGAAGATGGGCATGTGATGTGCCACATGCTGCTTGCGTATGAGCGTAACGGAGACGACGTGTCATTCCAGGTGATCGACGGCTACCAGCAGTAGGCCGTCCGCAATGAGCATCGCCACCCGCATCCGCAAGGCCCGCCTTGATGCGGGATTCTCGCAGTCGCACCTCGCAGATTTGATGCGCGTGACGCGCAGTGCGTGCAGTCAGTGGGAGCAGCCCGATGGGACCGCGCCGCGCGGGTCGCGGCTACAGCGCCTTGCGACCGTGCTCGGGGTTTCGGTCGAGTGGCTCGCGACCGGCGACGATCCGACGGACCCGCGCGCCCACGATGAGCACGCCGGTTACCGCAACGCGCTCAGCGCCGATGAACGCGAGTTGCTGGACCGCTTCGCGCAGATGGGCCGGGACGGACAGCGAGCGTTGCTCGGGTTGTTGAAACGACTGAAACCCCTGCGGCGTTAAGCGATCGGTTCGACGCAGGCGGGTTCGTCGAATTGCGGACGGTTTACTGCGGTCGACACCGGCCAGGCTTCGATCGGTGCGTGGTTCCAGGTCCGGCACAGGAACTGTAGGCGCCCTGGGCCCTGCGGGTGCTCGTCGAGCCACTCCGCCCAATCACGGTCGCGCAGCAGCACCGGCATCCGATGATGGATTCGCGAAGCGACGTCGTTCGGCGCGGTGGTCAGGATTGCAAAGGTCGGCAGCGCACCGGGTTCGCGGGGCGGCGTCCAGATGCCGGCGAACGCGAACGGTACGCCGCCCTCGAGCTGAAAAAACCACGGTTGCTTGGTATCGCCGTCGCGCGCCCATTCGTACCAGCCATCCGCCGGGACCAAGCACCGGTACTTTCGGAAGCTGTCCCGGAACATCGGCTTCTCGAGCGCTGTCTCCGCACGCGCATTGATCTGAGCCTTCGAGCGGTCGCGCAGCCAGTGCGGCGCGAACCCCCAAAGCATCGCTTCCGGCGGCGCGGCCGCGCCGCCACGAACAACGTCACAGTGCGTGCCGGGCGCGATGTTGTAGCGCGGCGGTTTGGCGTGGCGGTTGACGAAACGGCCGCACATCAGCGGCAGAACGGCCAGATCTGCCAGAACCGACGGCACCGAAACCGGTCCTCGCAGCCCTTCAATTGCTCGGTGTAGATGCGTGCGTTGCGGTCGACGCGCTTCGCGATGCCCTGCAAGCCGCTCTTGCCGCGGTAGCTCCCGCGCGAGTAACCGCCGTGCCCTTCGTGGTACGCGAGGTACAGGCGTTCGGCGTCGGTCTTCGCAATGCCGAGTCGTTTGTGGCTCACGTCGTTGTACCAGCCGATGAAATCGAGCGCGTCTTCGATATTGCTGCGTTGCGCCCAGCGCCGGCCCGTTGCGTCGCGGTAGTCCGACCACGCGGGATCCTGCGCCTGCGCATACCCGTAAGCGCTTGAGCTGCGAGGCAGTGGGATGAAACCAAGGAACCAATCGCGTGGGGGTTTGACGTTGTGCCGGAATCCCGATTCCTGGCGGATGATGGCAATCTGGACGGGAATCGGGGTCTGCCAGCGGCGCTCGGACTTACGTGCGTCGTCGTACCAACTTGGGTACTCGTCGAAAATTGCGCAGATGTTCTCGGTTTGCCGGGGTGGGGTCGCCGCGCAGCCCGCGATGAGTGAGGCCGCCAAGGCAATGACGACGAAAATCCGGTGATTTTGTCGCATAGCGGACGATTCTAGCGGAGTGCGCGCGCGCTCGCACCCATAGTAAACTCATTTACACCACATGGAGGTTGACCCTTTGGACCCCAGACTGATGTTTCTCGCTTCGTTCGTTCTCGTATTCGCGACTGCCTGTGGCGGCGGTTCGGATCCGGGCGACAATAATCCGGATCCGACGGATCCACCGATGTTCGCGGACATGGACGTCGTGCGTCACCCGATGGGGGCCACACAACCCGCGGTCGCGACCTCACCGCACGCGGAGAAGTTGCGCGACTGCGTATTCTCGAATACGCGAGCTGTGTCGTGCACGCTCGGCGACCTGCCGCTGCTCGGCGACGAAACCGATGCGCCGACCATCGATGACGTGATGGACCGCGTACTCGTCTCGCATCCGTGGATGGGCACGCGGTTCAGGGAGGTACTGGAAGCGCTGCCTGATGATATGCGTCTCATGTTGCGTGCGGTTACAGCGGTCGTGATCAGCAGCGACGTGCGCCCGTCGTTCTACTGGACGCGCACCGGCGCCATCTACCTCGATCCGGAAACCTTGTGGCTGACGCCGGCCGAACAGGCCGTCATTCCGGACATTCCCGACTTTCGCAGCGGATTTGGCGGCGACCTGCAATTCGCAATTCCATGGCGCTGGGTGAAGGACAACGATTACGCGAGCCGCGGCACGGCGCCAGGCACGGCGCGCACGCTCGATGACATCCTGTTGAGTATCGGTGCGTTGCTGTATCACGAACTTGCGCATGCGAATGATTTCTTCCCGCCCGAACAGCAGCGCGGCCTGCCGTCAAACCTCGAAATCTGGCGCACGACCGCGCGGCCGAGCGTCAGCGATGACCTCGTCAGACTGATGCCGCTGGAGTCGGGCGTCCTGGTCGGGCTCGCCCGCGTTCGCTTTCACGGCGACACCGCGACGGCGACGCAGCGCGGCTATACACCGGCGGATGTTGCAGGCTTCTTCAGGGCGGACACGGCGACCGCGTTCTACAATTACTCGTCGACCCGCGAAGACCTCGCGATGCTGTTCGAATCGGTGATGCTCCACGCGCGCTTCGGCGTCGAGCGGGACATCGCGGTGACGAACAACCCGCAGGGCGACAACGTGACCGGGAATGACTACATCGTCGAGTGGGGTCAGCGAAACCGTGTTGGCGACCCGGCGATCAAGGAGCGCGCGCGGTACGCGGTCGCGCGCCTGTTACCGGAAGTAAGCCTCGACGCGTATATCGATGCGATGCCGGGTCCACGCGAGATGCGACAGGGCGAGAATTGGAACCAGAATCTCGACCTCGACCCGTCTGCGCCGAGCGGGAAATCAACCGTGCGGCACGAGCCGGTAAAGGAACTTCCCGGCTACCACTGAGCCAGGGCGTTCTCAGCGATTGACGACGTTGGCCTGCGAGTCCGTGCGGCCGCTCTGACGCGGCCCGTTCAGCAACGCGGCACCGACGGACTCGACGATCAACGCGACCTCGTCACTCGTAATCGCGAAGTGGGGGGTGAACCGCAGCGAATTGCGACCGCCATGGATCACGCCAATCCCGTTCAGACGCAACCATTCTTCGGTGCTGTTCTCACCGAAGCAGCGGAATTCGTCGGACAGTTCGCACGAGAGCAGCAGCCCGGTGCCTTGCACGCGCGTGATCAGCCCGCCGAATTGGTCCGCGAGTTTCGCGAAGCGCTCGAGGAACTCGGCACCGCGCGCGCGGATATTCTCACGGATTTGCGGCGTCACCGATTCCAGGACCGCGACGGCGACATCGAGCGCGCGCGGATTCGCGGTCATTGTGTTCCCGTAAATACCAGTCCGGTACAGGGCCGCGGTGCGTTCCGTCATCGCGAGCACCGACAGCGGGTACTGGCCCGCGTTCAACGCTTTCGAGTAGGTTTCCAAGTCGGGTGGCGCGCAGTCCTCGAAGCCGGGGTAATCGACCAGCGAGAGGTTGCCGGTCGCGCGCAAACCCGCCTGAATCGAATCCACGAGAAGCAGTGCGCCGTGCGCCTCGGTGAGCCGCCGCGCGGCGCGGTAGAACTCGGGCGTAACGCCGACGCCAGGGTTGCCTTCGCCCATCACAGGCTCCAGGAAGAACGCCTCGATGAACACACCATCCGCATCGGCCGCGGCAAACGCCGCTTCGAGCGCGGCGACGTCATTCGGCGCAACCGTGTAGAGCGTGCGGTCGTCGCGGTAACTCGCGAGGTGTTTCGTGTAACTGGCGCGCGTTGAATCCGAATAACGCGCAGGTCGGTCGGTGCGGCCATGAAAGCTTCCGCGCAGGCTCAACAGCCGCACCGGTTTGCCGGCGTGGCGTGCGCCTACATCCGTCAACAGTTTCGTGTTCACGTCGGCGAGACGAGCGGCGACCGTTACGGCCTCGGAACCGCTGTTCATACACACGAAGCGCGCGAACGGGCACCCGCCACGGGTGTGACCAATTTCCGCGCGCAGCGCGCGCGTCAAACGCAGTTGCGACACATTGGCGGTCATCACGTTGGCCATCACCTGCCGGCCGGACATCGCCGCCGTGACAGCCTCCGGGTCGTGGCCCAAGCCGAGCATCCCGTAGCCACCCGAGTCGTGCAGTACCGCGCCGCAACTTGTGATGATCCACGGACCGGCCGCGGCGATTGCGACATACGGATTCACCGCATCGCCGGGGTAGAAATTCACGAGGTCGCGCTGAATCGCGGCAACCTGTGCGGGTTCGTCGAGTGTGAGCAGCTCGGGAAACTCCGCCGCAATTGTTTTGTGCGCCGCAATGGCCGCCGTAGCGGCGCGTATCAGCGACGGATCGTGTGCGGCGAACCGGCGGATGACGTCGTCGGCGAGGCCGACGGTCCGTGACTTGCCCGCGCCGGCGCGGATTTTTTTCAGAATTTCAAGGATATCCATAAGGTGTAGAATTATCGCATAGTCAACCCGGAGACCGCTATGAAACGCTTGGTTGCGGCGCTCGCCGCATTCACCGTCATCGCCGTTACACCGCCTGCCGCCGCATCAGAAATGCAGCAAGTCGCCATCGACGAATGGCCGGTGCCTTTCGAGAACACCCGTCCGCGCGACCCGTTCGTCGCCGACGACGGACGTGTGTGGTTCGTCGGCCAAACCGGCGACTATGTCGGCTGGCTTGACCCAGAAACCGACGAATTCGGTCGGCATCCGCTGCCCGACGGCGCCGGGCCGCACAACCTCGTCATCGCCGATGACGGATTTATCTGGTACGCGGGCAATCGCGACAGCCACATCGGCCGCATGGACCCGGCATCGGGTGATATCGAGCGGATCGACATGCCCGAAAGCCGCGCACGCGACCCGCACACGCTCGTCTTCAACCACGACGGCGACATCTGGTTCACGCTGCAGGGCGCGAACCTGGTCGGGTTTCTCGACACCGAGACGCGTAAGGTTTCGCTCATCGACGTTCCGACGCCGCGCTCGCGCCCGTACGGAATCGTTGTCGACAAGCACAACAGGCCATGGTTGAACCTACTCGGTAACAACAAGCTCGCGACCGTCGACCCCGAAACGCACGAACTCACCGAAATTGAAACGCCGCGAGCGGATGCGCGCACGCGGCGCCTCGCGGCGACCGATACCGGCATCTGGTATGTCGATTGGGCGGAGGGTCGCCTCGGCCGCTACGACCCGGATACCGAGTCATTCACGGAGTGGATGTTGCCAGGGGGCACGGATTCGCGCCCATACGCGATGGCGGCGGACGCGAAAGGGCGGATTTGGGCCTTCGAAACCGGTACCGCCCCGAACCGCCTCGTAGGGTTTGACCCGGCCACGAGCGAGTTTTTTGCGAGCGGCGTCGTGCCCAGTGGAGGCGGCACCGTACGCCACGCCGTGTATCACGCGCCGACCAACACCATTTGGTTCGGCACCGACACAAACATGATTGGTCGCGCGCGCCTGCCGTGAGGCGCGTCATGGCCGTGTGCGCGTTGGTCGGCTGCGCCGCGGCGAACGCGAATCCCGACGGTGCGCCGCCGGCGCATACCGGTGCGTTCGGCGAGCCGAGTTGCCATGCGTGTCATTTCGACGGGCCGATCCGCGACGCGGGCGGACCCGTCCGCGTTCACGGGCTCCCGGCCCAATTTGCCGCGGGCAAAACGTACGAGTTGGTGTTGGCGCTCGAGGTGGACTCGCCCGGCGCTGGCTTCCAACTGTCTGTGCGAGATGCGCGCGGCCGCCAGGCGGGCACGCTGTCGGAGGCAGACGGGATGACGCGCGTCGTCGAGCGCGACGGCATCCAGTACCTGAGCCATACAAACGCATCGACCCGACGCTGGCGCTTCATCTGGCGTGCGCCCGACGAGCCGAGCGCCGTTGTCTTCGCGGGCGCGGTAAACGCGGCCAATGACGACCAGTCTGCGTTCGGCGACGAGATTTATCTGATTGAGAAACTGATGGAAATGGAGCGAAACCGATGAGATTGAAGCGGGTGCGTGGATGAACCGCGACGCTGATTGGCGCGCGACACTGTCGCCCGAGGCGTACCGCGTCACGCGCGAGGGCGGCACGGAGCCTCCGTTCAGCGGTGAGTACGTCGACCACCGCGCACCCGGAACGTACCGTTGCGTGTGCTGCGGGAATGAATTGTTCCGCGCAGACTCGAAGTTCGACGCGCATTGCGGCTGGCCGAGCTTCTTCTTGGCGCTCGCGGGCGACCGCGTCGTCGAACTCAAGGACACCAGCCACGGAATGGTGCGCACAGAAGTGCGCTGCGCTGAGTGCGATGCCCACCTTGGCCACGTGTTCGACGACGGCCCGCAACCAACGGGCCTGCGTTACTGCATCAATTCGGTATCGCTCGTGTTCGAGCCCGAATAGCGCGTTACTTGCGCTTGCCGAGCACGCGCCAGCCGGCGTTGAACACTTGGGGCCCCTGAAGTAGCTCGGCAGACCGCCCTTCGTACGCCTGCTTAACGTCCGATAAGGAGTAAACCGCATCCGGGTCCGATTGCGTGATCAGCGCGAGCAGTCGCCGAATCCTGCGACGCTTGGTCACAATCAGTACGATTTCACAGGGTTGGCCGGGGCCGGCGCTGCCGGCGAGCTCAATCGCGCGGAAGCCGTTGGCGCGCAAGGTTTCTGCAAGATGGCCGCTGCCGCGGAACGACACCGCGCGCACCATTTCGCTGCCCATGGCGAGTTTGGATTCGAGCCAGATGCCGACGTAATTTCCCGTACCGAAT